>PMZS01000139.1:0-1960 GCA_003170115.1 Spirochaetaceae bacterium | reverse complement strand
ATGGCAGCCTGGTACTCGGCGAAATCCGCGAACCTGATGAACGTTGACACGGGAACGAAGGAGAATGCCTGCTCGAGCCAGGGCAGGAGCTCCGCCTGCGATTCTTCCCGTGATACCCAGTCCTCCTCCATGAGGTCGAGGAGGCGCGGTCCCAGCCTTGTCATCACGACATCTCTCCGTTCCTCGACGGTGCCGTTCATCCACCCTTCGGCCTCCAGCCCGGGCGTGAGCGGCGCTGCGCTCCCGGTCTCTCCCGAGGCGGAACCGAGCAGGCCGGTGAGGCGGAGCGCCTGCAGGGCGAGGCCGATCCTGCTCTCCAGGGAGAGCCCCGTGAGAGCTTCCACCCAGTCGGGGAGCGTGAGGAGCATGGCGCCCGCTTCCTCGACGAACCGGGCAAAGGGTTTCTCGTCCCCGCGCCGCAGGGGAATGGGCGCGGCGCGCGCCGCCGCGAGGAGGCTCGTCATGTCTTCCACGAGGAAGGGATGGCGGAAGACCTGGCCCACGCTCACCGGTTCGGGGGCCAGGACGACTGAGAGACGTCGCAGGCGGCGCGCCGCGGCCGGCCAGATCCCCACGAGCGGTTCCAGGTCGATTCGGCGGAGCCCCAGGTAGAAGAGGCAGCGCTGGACCCCGAGGCGCACCCCGGCGCACAGCTCCTCTCGAGGGACGCCGGGAAAATACTCTTCCAGATCGCGCAGGGGGATGCGGTCTCTCTGCTCCGCGAAGAAGGCCAGGAGGACTCGTGCGGGCTCAACCCCTGCATCCTGGCGCGGCATCCTCCCAAGGGCGGCCTGGAGCCACTCGACGGAAGAGACGAAACCGGCGATACGGGGGAGATCATTCGGTAGCAGGGCGAGGGATTCGTCGAGCTGCGACCGTTCCTGCTGCGTGTAATGCTCGGCAAGGTAGGCGCTGAGGACGGCGAGGCCGGGACTTTCGAAGAGCGGATACTTCTCCAATGATTTCAGGACCTGGTGGAGCGCCGTGCTCCCCTCGGCCACGGCAAGCAGCTCTCCCCGTCCTGACGGCTGGAGGAACCCCGCGTCGCGCAGCTCGGCCACGGGCATGCCGCCCCCCACGGGGTCGATCGAGAGACCGGGCGCGATGCCGTCCAGAAAGGCCCGCCGCCCGTCGATCGAGAGCTCGTCCCAGCGCACGATCTCGTCCAGGAAACCGGACCAGTCCGCGGGGAAAAGTTTCACGACCGGGCCGCCGGCGCGGCATTTCCGGCCATTCGAATCTCGTACGAGTATCCCTGTTCGCAGAGAAAAAGCTGGCGTTTCAGGGCAAACTCCTGTTCCACGGTGTCGCGGGAAACAAGCGTATAGAAAGAGGCCTGGTTTCCCATCTCCTTGGGGCGGAGCACCCGCCCCAGTCTCTGCGCCTCCTCCTGCCGCGAGCCGAAGGTGCCCGACACCTGGATGGCGAGGCTCGCCTCGGGCAGGTCCACCGCGAAGTTCGCGACTTTCGACACCGCGAGGACCCGGATCGCGCCCGAGCGGAAATCCGCGTAGAGCTTGTCCCGCGTGCGCTGCGGCGTTGCTCCCGTGAGCACCGGCAGCCCCAGGGGACGGGCGATCTCGGCCAGCTGATCGAGGTACATGCCGATGACGAGGGCAGGCTCGCCGGGGTGGGCGCCCAGGATCGCCTTCACCTCGTCGATCTTCGCGGGGTTCTCCGAGGCCATTCGGAATTTCGTGCGGGCATCCGCCAGGGCGTAGCTGGTCCGCATGTGCTCGGGGAGGGGCACCCGCACCTCGGTGCACACCGCCTTGGCGATCCATCCCTGCGCCTCCATCTCCTTCCAGGGCACGTCGTACTTCTTCGGGCCGATGAGGGCAAAGACGTCGTCCTCCTTGCCGTCCTCCCGCACCAGGGTCGCGGTGAGCCCGAGCCGACGCCTCGCCTGCAGGGACGCCGTGGCCTGGAACACGGGAGCGGGAAGCAGGTGCACCTCGTC
>PMZS01000213.1 GCA_003170115.1 Spirochaetaceae bacterium | reverse complement strand
GGGGTTGCGCGCGGTTCTCCTGCCCCCGGGGGGACGGCAGCAGGCGGACCGAAGAGATGCGCTCCTGGCCTTCTCGCGGCGCGCACTGGATGTCCTGCTCGTCCCGCTCGCCACCGGCACGGTGGCCCCGGATCTGGAAGATCTCGCCCCATCCCAGGTTGTGTTCATGGATTTCCCGACCGGTCCTCTCCGTTCGCCTGGCGGGATGCTGAAACGCGCGGCAATCATCGCGCTGGGCGAACGGGAGAAGGACCTCGGCAGGCTGCAGGAGGCGATCGGCGTGACGTTTGACAGGAAAGAGCTTCCGGATGACGATGCGCTCCTCACGGGAGCCATCGACCGTGTGCTGCGGAGAATACGGGACGAGGACAAGGCCGAGCTTGCCCGGCTGCGGACGCGGATCCGCAGGCAGGTACCGCTCCTTCTGCGTCCCTTGTTCATGGCGTCCCTGCTGAAGTCCCAGCTTGCCCTCCCGACGGCTTCGGCGGGACAGCAGCCTCGTGCACCGACAGGGGGCCGGCAGCGCGGCTCTTCTGTTGCGCCGCTGCAGGCTCCCTCCTCTGACGTGAATATTCCGCCACGAGGCCAGAGGGGACGTTTCGGGAGAAGCGCACCCGATGCTGGCAGGCCTGCAAAGCGACCGGAGGCGCAGCGGCCGGCGGATGCGCCGAGGACGTCGAGGGCGGAACCCCGGGCGGGCGGGGACTACGCCCAGCTCTTCGTGAGCGTCGGGAGGAACAGGCGCGTGTTTGCGCGCGACCTTTCCGAGTTGTTCACGGAAAAGCTCCAGCTCGCCGCGGGGGACATCGGGGGCGTCCGGGTCTTCGACAAGTACTCGTTTGTCGACATTGCCCGGTCCCGGGCGGAAGAGGCGATCAGCAAGCTTTCAGGCCTTGAGGTGAAGGGCCGGCCGATCACCGTGAACTACGCCAAGAAAAAGGAAGAGAAAGAAACGACGTGATTCATTGTCACCTCAGCCGCGTGCTGCCGCGGCATCGGTGACTGCCCTCCAGGATCTCCTCGCGGGCAACGCCGGTGGGCGCGGCTGCGAAGTGGAGATCGGCTGCGGGAATGGCCACTTCCTTACCTCGTACGCCGCGAGCCGGCCCGACACGCTGCTCATCGGCATCGACATCAAGGCCAAGCGTTGCCGCCGGGCCAGAGAGAAGGCGGAGAAGCGGGGGCTGCGGAACGTGCAGATCCTGCACGTCGCGGCCGAAGCGTTCCTCCACGATCTTCCGCCCTGTTCCGTTGATGCTTTTCACATTTATTTCCCCGATCCCTGGCCGAAGAGCAGGCATCGCAAGCGCCGCTTTTTCACAATGGAAACCCTTCGCTCGATGCACGGGAGACTGCGGGGCGGTGGCCGGGTGTACTTTGGAACGGATTTCTTCGACTACTATCTGCAGGCCAAGGTGCTTCTGGCCCTGCATGGAGGATTCCGCCTCAGCGAGGGGCCCGTGCCGGAGGCCGTTCTCACATCGATCTACGGTCAGCGCTTCGTCAAAGCGCGCAAGGCCGTCAAGATTTTCTCCGCCGTCCGATTCCCGTCACTTGATGACCAGGGAGAGCAGGATGAACACCAGGGGAAGGTTGACGACCACGTCCAGGGCCATGAACGCCGCTGAGACCAGCTCGTCGCGCAGGGCGGCCCGATCGCTTTCGCGCGAGAGGACCTCCGGGTCGCCGGGGAGCAGGATGCACCCTGCCATGGGATCATCGGGTTTCCGCAGACGAACGCCGTCCGCTTCGACCGTGTAGCCGCAGAACGCGACCCGCTCACTTTCGCTGTTCCCCAATCGCCGCATTCCCCCGCGGGGAAGCTCCACCTCGACCCGCGAGATGCCGGGCGGGAGCTCGAGGCGCGCGCCTTCGCTCATGATCACATCAGCGCCGCGTTGGTCCCCTGTTCCGCGGACCATCAGGTAGGGCTCCATGTCGGGCAGCAGAGTGGCGCGCCGGCCACGGGCGGCTCCGGGAGATGTCGGGAAGTACCTGAGGGGAAGCCGGACCACGTCCCTCTGCACGCGCAGGAGCCGCGCCTTCTTCCAGTAGGAGCGGTAGGCGAAGTACAGGGGAAATCCGGGCGGGAGGAACGGGGACAGGGGAGCCAGTCCCGCGGTCAGGGCGAGCAGGGACACGAGGCGCTCGGGCAGGGCGAGCAGACTGAAGGCGAACAGGATCAGGGAGAGCGAGCCGATGGCCACCGAGGGGAGCGTGAACGTGTTCATGTACTCGTTTCGCTGCCTGCCTCCGCTGATCGCGCGCAGGACGAGGCTCTCCTTCGGGCAGTCGTGAATGACCACGAGGAGCCGGGTCCGCCCGTTGTCGCGGAAAACGCCACGGCCTTCCTCTGAAAACAGCGCCCCGCCCACGAACACCGGCGTGCCCTCGGGCAGGGAGAAGATCCTGTTCCAGGGCACGCTGCCCAGCGCGGCGGCGGCCCCGCGGCCTGACAGCGAGACAGGTTCGTCGCTCTCCGACTCCGGGATGAGGTACACCCGGACATGGCGGAGGTCCGCGGCAACCGAGAAGCGTCCGTTCGTAAGCCAGATCCTGTCGTCGCCCTGGATTGCTTCGAGCGTCCCGAAGAAGCGATAGCAGCCGACGGGAACGGAGCGCTCCCGTCCCACGACGCCCGGGGTCGCCGTCGGGTAGTGGGAAACCGTTGTCACGGTCCTCCGGAATCGCCGCCATTGGCCTCGGGCGTGGAAAGCGCCGAGCGCCGGAAGCGCGGCGTAGAACAGGACGGCGATGCCGATGACCAGAAGGAGGTGTCCTGCCATGATGCGTATTGATTAAGCGCGCGTGATCCTTTAGGCTTGACTATACCATGGTAGAAAGAGTTGTCGTAGGCCCGTGGAAGACAAATTGTTACATCTACTCCAGCACGAAAAAAGAATGCATCATCATCGATCCAGGGGGGAGCGAGGCGGAGATCGCCAGCCGCGTGGATGTCCTGAACATGGTGCCGGTGGGAATCGCGCTTACCCACGGTCACGTTGACCACCTGGCCGCGCTGGGCAAGTTGCGCGACAGTTACGCCGCCCGGGGATACAAGCTTCCCATCGCGATCAACCCTTCGGACCGCAGGTTCCTCGGCACGGGCGGGAGGGAGACCCACCGGGAGGACCTCGAGTTCCTCGGCCTGGATGAGATAAGCTTCTTCGGGGTAGACGCCGACGAGCTTCCGAGGGCGGACGTGCGGCTGAAGGAAGGAGACCGGGTCTTCGACATGGATCTCGTCGTTCTTGAGACCCCGGGTCACACGCCCGGCAGTGTCTGCCTCTATGCCGAGAAGGAGGGCATCCTCTTCTCGGGGGACACGTTGTTCTTCGACGGCGTGGGCCGCAGCGATCTCCCGGGCGGGAGCGAGAAGAAGCTGAGGGAAAGCATCCAGAAGAAGATCGCCGTGCTCCCCCCTGAGACTCGCGTTTTTCCCGGGCACGGTCCGTTCACAACGGTGGAGAGGGAAAAAAGGGGAAACGTCTATCTCAAGGGGATGATTCAGGAAGTCCGGCCTGTGGCCGTGCAAAGATCTCCGCTGATTGCCCAGAGGCTGGCGGCGGCCGCGCAGAAGCCCCTCGCCACTGCACCGCGGCCCCAGGCGAAACGCCCCTCTGCCGCGGGGAAAAAGCCCATGGGGAAACGTTCCCCGTCGAAGCGGCCCAAGACCGGAGCCCAGAGGCGTTCAAAAACGGCGGCTCGTCCGTCAAAGTCAGCCCCGGCCGCACGCCGCACCCGGAAACCAGGGCAAGGGAAACGTCCCGTTGTGGTGAAGAAGAGACCCGCGGCCCGGCCGGTTCGGAAGAAGCCCGCTCAGGCCACCAGGTCGACGAAGGCGCCCGGCGCCGGCAGGAAACCCGCCCGATAGGACTGCCCCGATCCGCCCGCCGCGCGGAAACTTCTCGACATTTCCACGATCACGGAGTCGATCGAGCTCGCGTCCGCGGATGGCGCCTGCTTCTTCCGGGAAAGGTGGTCGATGAGCGTGTCGAGGATCTTCAGCTTGTACAGCGGGACCCCATCCTCCAGCCGCGAATCGGGCCTCACCTGGATGTGCTTGAAGTTCGCATAGACAACCTGGGCCGGGCGCACCGGCATGACCACGTCACCGGCATCCGCCTGCGCGTAGCGCAACGCCGCCATCGCGACCACGCCGACATGCCCGCCCGCTGTGACTCCCGCCACCATGACTTTTTCCGTTCCTGTTCTGAATATCGGAAGGAGGGACGCGAGGGATAAGGGTGAAGGGGCCTGCCGCGCTCCCTGTACCGTATGGCGCGGCCTGCCGCGCTCCCTGTACCGTATGGCGCGGCCTGCCGCGCTCCCTGTACCGTATGGCGCGGCTACCTGTTGCGCCGCTCCTCGGATGACTTGCACTCGATGCACAACAGGGCGTAGGGGATCGCCTCGAGGCGCTCGCGCGGGATCTTCTTCGAGCAGCGGGCGCAGAGACCGTACTTCTTGTTTTCCACCCTCGCGAGGGCTGACTCGATGAGCTGCAGGCGGCGCAGCTCCTGCGTGCCCAGCGCTTCCAGAGTCTTGCGGTCGATGTCGTCCGCCGCGATATCGGCAAGGTCCTTCGGATCCATGTCCTCGATGATGGTGCGAAAATCCTCGCTCTCCGACGCGAGGTTTTTCAAGATCTCCTTTTTCAGGGCCATGAGGGAGGTTTTCATCTTTTTCAGGAAAGCGTCTTCCATTGGGTTGCCTTTAGGGAAGGGAATCTACCCACAAACGGAGTTCCTTGTCAATCCCAATCGTTCTTTCATGCCGGTGCAGGACCGAACGTCGTGCAGTCTCGCCGCGAATTGACACCGGGGTGCAAAGCAACTACACTCTCGAAAAAGGAGGAATTTTTGGCAAAAGAAGAAGCCATAGAAGTCGATGGGAAGGTAAAAGAGTCTCTCCCCAACACGATGTTCAGAGTCGAGCTCGAGAATGGCCACCTCATCCTCGCCCATCTCTCGGGAAAAATGCGGAAGCATTACATTCGAATTGTCCCTGGTGATCGCGTGAAGGTCGCTCTTTCTCCGTACGACCTGACGCGCGGGCGAATCATCTACCGCGAAAAATAGGCGGCCGGGCCTTCCGTCCGCGTTCAGCTCCGATAGTCCGCGTTTTCCCGAACGTAGTCGTATGAAAGGTCGGATCCCAGGATCTCCACGCCGGGCGACACGCCGTCCAGGGTGATCTCGATGTCCACCGTGCGGTCGTGCTGCGGCCAGGGGATTCTCTTCGTGTCGAATGCCCGGCCGCGCAGGTACTCACAGAGCCGGCGCTCCTTGTCCGCGTCCAGCCGGAAACACCCGTTGGAAAAGATCTCCTCTCCTCCCATCCGCACGACCGTGCGTCCCGTGTCCAGCTTCCCGCCCGTGTTGCCCATGTAGTCGCCGATCGCGCTGACGATCCTGCCGACGTTCGGATCGTTGCCGAAGACGGCCGTCTTCACCAGGGGAGAATTGACCACCGCGCGGGCAACGCCAAGCCCCGTCGCCTCGTCCTGCGCCCGGTCGACTCTCACCCGGATTGCGTGGCCGATCCCCTCGGCGTTGCGCACGATGTCGAATGCCAGCCCCGCGAGCACGTCCAGGAGGGCGGCGCGGAACTCTTTCGGATCGGCTGGTCCTTTCAGCCCCGATGACAGAAGAATCGCCGTGTCGCTCGTGCTCTGGTCACCGTCAATGGAGAGGCGGTTCAGCGTTCTGTGCACGCACCATGCGAGGTCCTCGCGCAGGCGTTCGCGGGGCACCGCGACATCCGTGCACAGGAAGCAGAGGAGAGTCGCCATGTTCGGCTCGATCATGCCGGCGCCCTTCGCGATGCCCACGATCTTCCCCTTGTCCGCCGCGGCCGCGCGGACTTTCGGAAACGCGTCGGTCGTCATGATCGCGCGCGCCATCGGGAGGATCGAGGAAGCGGACAGCCCCTTCACGAGGCTCGGCAGCGACTCCTGCATCTCACGGACGGGAAGCTCCCACCCGATGATGCCGGTCGACGCGCAGAGAAAGTCGTCCCCGCGCGCGCCCGTGAGCCCGCCAAGCCGGTCCAGGAGCCCGAGGGCATCATCGACGCCGCGGGGTGTGCAGACATTTGAAATCTTGTTGTTCACAAGCACGCCGCGGATGGCAGGACGCTCCAGCCGTGCGCGCCCGATGAGCACCGGCGCTCCGGGGAAGAGGTTGCGGGTGAATACCGCGCCGAAATCGCGGGACTCATGGTCGAGGAGCAGCAGGGAAAGGTTCATCTTCAGCGGCTGCGCCCCTGTTCTTTCCCGGGGCAGGAAAGTGACTTCGCGAACGGCGCACTGGAATCCCTCCGGGAGGGCGGCACGGTCGGCCAGGGCATGCAGGTACTCTGACTCTGAAGCGTATGATTCCACCCGTCCCTTATAACGTCGGAGGAGGGGAGTTTCAAGCCGAGTGTGGCGTGCCAGTTGCCTATGTGTGGAAGTCCAGCGCGAGAAAGACCGGCAGGTGGTCGGAGAATACATTCCGACGAGGCAGGCCGCGGTCATCGAGAAGAAACGGGAGCCTCAGGGCGGAGAAGCTCGCGCGGCGATACCCGAAGCCCTGCCGGTCGAAGAGACCCGCGGAGAGGAGCATATGATCCACCGTGAGCCAGTCTCCCTGCCACGTGGCGGAGCCGCGCATCGCTTCCTCCACCTCGTACCAGGGGTCGAACAGAACACAGCGGCCGGCCGAGCCTGCGAGGGGAGGAGCTTGCGCGGAGAGATGGATGCCGCCGCTCTCATTCGCCTCCCGTCCCTCCTCCATCGCCGGCATGAGCGCCGTGAGGTAGCGCCTTGCCGCACGTGCGTACTCGTCGACGCCTTCATTCATGTCCCCGGCGGCCACGATGTCCGCTGCCGGGTCCCGTGCAAGGATCTCGCCGATTCTCCGGGCAAGCACGGACGCGGATTCTCTTCGGGACGGTTCCGTGGCCCTTGCTCCCTCCGTCTTCGATTTCCAGTGGTTGTTGAAAATGTAGAGCGTGTGACCCGAGATCTCGATCTGCGCCTCCAGGATGTCCCGAACCGCCGCGCCGTCTTTCCACGGGCCGACGGCATGGGTGCGGATCCGGGCGATCGGGACCCTGCTTGCGATGGCGACGTTTGCCGCAAGCCCTTTCTTGGGCACGAGCACGTGCCAGGCGTATCCCATGCCGCGCATTCCCTGCTCCACCAACACCCGCAGGGCGTTCCCGTTTTCTATTTCCTGGAGGAGGAGGATGTCCGGGCCCCCTGCCGTGGACTTGCGAATGACCTCGGAGACTGCCTGGACCCGCAGGCGGAAGGATTCGCCGGTCCATTTTCCCCTCCCCGGGTCGAACTCGCGGTACTCCGTTCCGTCGCGAACGTCGTCGAACAGGTTTTCCACGTTGTAGCTCATGATCGTGAGGCCGGAAGCCGATGCGGCGCACCAGAGGATGAGCGCGAAAGCCGCCCATGCAATGCGTGCCGAAACCGGGTGGCCAGCGTTCCGTGCTTTCACGAGGTTGCCGGTATCAGTCCTGCAATGAGGGAGGATTCCGCCTGCGCGCCAAGGGCGCGTGGAATGAAGGGGCGTCCGGTGATGGTTTCCCATGCCTCAATGTACTTGCGGGCGACCTGGACGCGCACTTCGTCAGGGATCCGGGGCGGTGGTCCGTCCCCTTTCCATCCCCTGGTGAGAAGCCACTGCCGCAGGTACTCCTTGTCCAGCTCCCGCTGGGCGGCGCCCTGCGCGAAGAGCTGTTCCCAGGTATCGGCGTGCCAGTAACGGCTGGAATCCGGGGTGTGCAGCTCGTCCACCAGAGTGAGCCGATCGTCCTGCAGCCCGAACTCGTACTTCGTATCCACGAGAATGAGGCCCTGCCTCCGGGCGATCTCGGTGCCGCGGCGGAAGAGGGCAAGCGAGGTCTCCTCTATTCGTTCCCAGAGGGCCTTCTCCACGAGGCCTCCGACAATAATCTCCTGCCGCGAGACCGGCCGGTCATGCGCTCCCTTCTCTTCCTTCGTGGAAGGGGTGAGAAGCGGCTGCTCGAAGCGCTCGTTGAAGCGCATCCCCGGGGGAAGCGCGATGCCGGAGATCCGCGCCCCCTGCTGGTAGTCACGCCACGCGGAGCCGGTGAGGTATCCTCTCACCACGACTTCCACGGGGATGACCCGGCACTTCGCCGCGCGGATGGTCCGCGCGGAGATCTCCTCCCGCACGTGGTGCGCGATGATATCTTCCGTGGAACGGAACCAGAACAGCGAGATGGTGTTGAGGACCTCTCCCTTGCAGGGAATCGTTGTGAGCACGCGGTCGAAGGCCGAGATGCGGTCCGTGGCCACGATGAGCAGGCGCTCGCCGAGGTCGTAGACGTCGCG
>PMZS01000383.1 GCA_003170115.1 Spirochaetaceae bacterium | reverse complement strand
CATCATAACGGCGGGGACCCATCGAGCATCTTCCATAAGAGTTGCCGAGGCGGCGAAGGTCATCGAAAACTCGCAGCGCGATGTCAATATTGCTTTTGTCAACGAGCTTGCATTGATCTTCAATCGCATGGGCATCGACACCCTCGAGGTCCTTGAAGCTGCCGGAACGAAATGGAATTTTCTGAAATTCAAGCCTGGTCTCGTAGGCGGGCACTGCATCGGCGTCGATCCATACTATCTGACCCATAAAGCACAGAGCCTCGGATACCTTGCTCAGGTCATACTCGCGGGCCGTCGAATCAACGACGGGATGGGTTTCTACGTTGCCGAGAGGCTTGTGAAGCTCATGATAAAAAAGGGCAGTCGAGTGAAGGGGTCTCGTGTTCTCCTGCTTGGAGTGACCTTCAAGGAGAATTGTTCCGATATACGGAATTCGAAAGCTGTCGATATCGTGCGAGAGCTCCAGGATTATGGCTGCGTGGTTGATGTTTTCGACCCCTGGGCAGATCCCGGCGACGTCCTTGCCGAATACGGTATCCGCACATTGAAATCGCTGCCCGACTCGAAGAACTACGATGGCCTTATTCTTGCGGTGGCGCACCGGGAATTCATGGGCATCGACCCTCGTCTCCTTGTTTCCAGGGAGGGCACGGTCTACGACGTCAAAGGCGTTTTCGATCGATCTCGGATCGATGAACGGTTGTAGAAAGAGGCCCGGCGTGTCCTTGAGGTTCATATCTCTGCCGATCGAAGGTCTTTTTCTAGTCGAACCGCGTGTGTTCACTGACGACCGGGGATTCTTCTTCGAGAGCTACAGGGCTTCCGACTTCGCATCACAAGGCATCCGTGTCGATTTTGTCCAGGACAATCATTCCTTGTCGGCGGCAGGAGTCGTACGCGGCCTGCATTTTCAACGCGCCCCGCACCAGCAGGCGAAGCTCGTTCGCGTGGTGGCGGGCTCTGTCTGGGATGTGGTGGTTGATCTTCGTCCCGGATCGGCGAGCTTCGGCCAATGGTACGGCCTGGAACTCGCGGTCGCAAACTATCGAATGCTTTATATACCGGAAGGCTTCGCTCACGGCTTCGTCGCCCTGTCCGAGGGCGCGGAGCTTCTCTACAAGTGCTCCCGCGAATACAGGCAGGAGAGCGAGGGAGGAGTGAGGTGGAACGATCCGGACCTTGGGATCCAATGGCCGGTTCGAAATGTCAGGGTCTCAGCTAGAGATGCGTCTCTTCCCCCTCTCAAGGATCTGCAATGATCTGGCTCGTTGGGGCATCCGGGATGCTTGGACGCGAGGTCTCGGAGATATTTCGGGCCTCCGGCATTGATTGGATAGGAAGCGACCGTGAGGTAGATATCACGTCGCGCCCGGCGCTCAGCGAATACATCCAGAATCTTCAGTTCAATTGGATCGTCAATTGTGCCGGATATACAGCGGTGGACAAGGCCGAAACGGAAGGAAATCTGGCCTACGCGATAAACGCCGAAGGCGCGAAGAACCTTGCCGAGCTCGCCGCGGCGCGCGATGCTCCTCTCCTACACATTTCGACCGACTATGTTTTCGACGGGAAGAGTACGCGGCCGTACCGGGAGGAAGATCACGCGGCGCCGTTGAATGTCTACGGAACGACAAAGTTTGCAGGAGAGTTGATGGTGCGGGAGAATTGCTCCCGGTCATACATCATTCGAACTGCCTGGCTGTACGGGCAAGGAGGTACAAATTTCGTTGACACGATTCTGAAACTGATGTCCGAGCGCGAAAACCTGCAAGTGGTAAGCGATCAGCGCGGCAGCCCGACCTGGGTTCGAGATCTTGCCGCTGCCATTGCCGCGATTATCCGTTCTGGAAAGGATCTGTACGGGACGTATCACTACACGTCGGCGGGTGACACGACATGGTACGAGTATGCTCGCGAGATTCACCGTCTTGCCCGAGCCAAGGGCCTTCTGGCAAGGGACTGCATCATCAATCCGATCGAATCCGCGCTATTCCCCAGCAAGGCACGGAGACCCGCCTTTTCAATTCTGTCAAAAGAGAAAATAGTTCGGACCTTTGGCCTTGAAATACCCGATTGGCGCAAAAGTCTCGCTCGGTTCATGGAAGAGAGGGTGCAGCGAGGAAGTGCCGCGTGATCATTCTCGGGGTTTTCTATAATCGTGAGTTCAGGACGGGCGGTCACACACGTTATATCGAGCTCATGGAGGGCCTCGCGCGCCGCGGGCACCATGTTCATGTGCTTCTGAACAGCTTCCTGCAGTACAACCCGTTGTTTTTCGAACCTCTGCGCAGGCCAGTTGTCTACCGGCGCAACGGCTTTCCTCCTGCATCATGGATTTTTGCGGCGGCTGCAGAGAAAGAGGTTGCAGGCTTGCTCCATCGGATCGGTAGTTCCGACGCGGTGGTAGTATTTGGCGAGACGCACCTCGCGGCGGGGAAGGTCCTCGCGCGTGCTTTGAAAACAATACTTGTGTACGCTCATCGATCCAATGGAGTACGAGCTGCGCTGGCATTTTCAGCGGAGGCGCGCCGAATGCCAGTTCGGCGCCTCAGCCTTCTTCCACGGATGGCGAAGGCGATGCTGGATGAGCGGCGCATAGCGCGCCTCGCGGATCTGGTTGTATTTCAGAGTGCGTACGATCTGGAGGACTTCCGTTCTCGTGTAGCAATTCCGAGGGAGCGGGTCGTGATCGTCCCGGGGGACATAACGGGCCCGCGATTCAGAGCCGAGTGCGCGGAGGTCAACAGCTCAACGGCGGTGAAGCGAATTGCTTTCATGGGGACTCTCGGGCAGCGGAAGGGTGTGGACTACCTGGTCGAGGCCGCACGCATCCTGCGCTCACGCGGGCACGGAGACCTTCGGTTCGAGATATGCGGCCCCGGCGAGCGGCTCAAGGAGCTTGGCGCGCTGCTTTCCCGGCAGGGGTTGTCGGAGATGGTTTCGCTGCGGGGAAAGGTTGCCGATCCGTTCCCGGTGCTGAAAGACACGGACTTGCTCGTCGTGCCCTCGCTTTTCGACAGCTATCCGAATTCAGTCCTCGAGGCGCTCCACGTCGGAACGCCGGTAATCGGAAGCCGAGTCGGGGGGATTCCCGATCAACTGCGCTACGACGATCTCCTCTTCCCTCCGATGGATGCTCAAGCGATCGCTGATCGCATCGAACGCTGTGTCTGCGAACCTGCATTCTACCAGAGCTTGCGCCAGCTCTGCAGTGAGCGGCGCGCGAGCTTTGTGTTCGATTGGCCGGAAGCCTGGGAGCGGGCAATAGGGACACGCGTCGCCGAGCTCAAAAAAGCCAAAGATGACCAAGCGAGGAGGAGCTGAACTGTGGAACGAATGATCATCATGGACCGTAACGAGAACAACTATGGCCCGTCTCCCAAGTGCCACGACGTCATGCGAAACATGACCATGGAGTACTTCTCCGCCTACTCCCGCGATTATCCCCGTCGTATCAAGAGCCGCATTGCTGAGCAATATGGAGTCAACCCAGACGACGTGATTGTCGAGTACGGCGCGGAGGATCTGCTCAAACAGATCATTCACTGGGCAGTGAAACCATCCTCGACCATTGCGCTTACGGACATGTCGTGGTGGTACTATAAGCATATCGTCGCCGAAGTGGGCGCGAAAATGGCCGAGTACCACATGAAGGAGGAGGCCGACAGCTGGGATTTCGACGACGAGGAAACTTACGCGATTCTGAAAACAAAGCCGCGGCTTTTTATCATTGCCTCCCCGAGCAATCCGACGGGGAACTTCCTGTCGGTGGATCGCATGAAGAAGTACCTTGCCGCCAAGGACCCATCCACCTTGTTCGTGCTCGACGAAGCATACTGGGGATTTGGAGCCCAGGCATTTCCCGAGAAGGAAGTCCACGAGCACAAAAACTTCATCCTTCTCAGGACTCTGTCGAAGTACTACGCCCTTGCGGGTCTTCGAATCGGATTCGCGTTTCTTGGAAAAGGCCTGGGAGACTTATGCAACCTACAAGAGCATCTACCTCGGGTTCAACAGGACTTCGGAGGAGATGCTGTTCGCGGCATTCGACAAGGAATCGGAGGCTTACTACAGGGAAAAGGCCACGATGATCATCGAGGACGGCCGGCTGTTCTTCGAGGAGCTCCTCGCGATGGGGTTCAGGCCTTTCCGCACCTGAGCAAACTTCATTCTCTCAGGGCTGGCGCCGGACGACTACGCGCTCCTGAAAGAGAAGCTCCCCCTCCGGGGCTTCGTCATCAGGTTTCTCTCAGAGCCAGCGTTCGAAAACTGCATCCGCATGTCCATTGGGACCCGGGAGCAGAACCACCTCCTGATAGAGGTCATGAAAGACCTGCTGCGCAACAGGGGGTGAAATGTGCAGGTGGTCCTTCTGGCAGCGGGAAGTGCTCAGAGACTGCGTCCATTGACGGATTCCCGCCCGAAATGCCTTCTGGATGTCGGCGGGAGATCGATTCTCGAGAGGGCACTGGACGCGTTGACGCAGTCTGGTCTCATGGATTTCGTCGTCGTCACCGGCTACAGGGGCGCGATGATCAGGAAGTTGGTCGAGGATAAATATCCGATTCTCCGGGTGACCTGGATCACGAACGCTCGTTACGCGGAAACGAACAACGCATATTACTTGCTGCTGGCGGAGAAGGCAGTCACCGGGTCTTTCCTGCTCCTGGACAGCGATATTCTTTTTTCTCCCAAGTTGGTGGGCTAAATGCTGGATGGAGGGCATTGGCAAGGAGATCGACCCGGCACGGGCAGCAGGGGAATCAATCGGGATTGAAATCTTTTCCGACCTGGTCCGTCAGGAATTATCCAGGACCCTTTTCAAGAGGATAACCACTGAAGGGCGTGAAAACGAGTTCTACCAGGCGTCCTTCAAGGAGATGATCCAAAACGGCACGAGGTTCCATATCGTCGAGACAACGGAATTTGCCGCAATGGAGATAGATTCCATCGAGGACTTGCGCAAAGCCTGGGCTCGATACCAGGGGTGACATCAAATCAGGCATGGCAGAGCTCTTCATACATGGAGAGGAGACGCTGCGCGCTTCGGGTCCACGAAAAAAGTGAAATGTGCGCGGCACCGCGCTCGACCAGGCGGGCTCGAAGCTGCTCATCGGCAATGACATCGTGCATCGCCTCTGAGAGGGCGACGACATCATATGGATCTTCCACGATGAAGGCCGCGTCCCCGACGATTTCACGGATCGCGAAGCCCGGCGTCGTGATCACCGGGCAGCCACATGCCATGGCCTCGATATTGGGCATACCAAATCCCTCCGCGAAAGAGGGAAAGACAAAGGCGTCCGCCGCGTTCATGAGCTGCGCAACGTCGTGTTCGGGTATGAAACCCGGAGCGATGAAACGTCCGGTGATTCCGAGGGCGCTCGCCCGATTCGCGACTTTCTTGTCTCCCCATCCACCACCCGCACAGACCAGGTGGTGGGGCGCTTCGTATTCCCGGACGAAGCGAGCGAATGCCTCCAGAAGGGTCCATGGATTCTTGCGTTCGGAGAACCGGCTGACGTGAAGGATGTAGGGCCGCGCCACGCCGCATCGGTCCGGCGCAGTAACCTCGCCTTTCGGGAGAACCCGGTACAGCGCTGAAAGACCGTTGTAGCAGACGAGCACTCTGTCACGCGGAATCCCAAAGCGCTTGACGAAAAAGCTGGCGCTTGTTTCCGACACCGTTACGATCCGATCCATGCGCCGGGCGTAGAGCGGGACAATGAGCCGCTCGTGGGCAAGCTCCGCCCTGCCGTAGAACTGGGGGACGTGAAACTGCTCCGCTCCATGAATCGTCGCGACCTTCCGTGATGGAATGCCCCAGATCGGCGCATATATGGTCAGGGGCGTGTAGTGCACTATGTCAAATCGCTCGCGCCGCAAGACCATAGCTGCGCGGATGGGATTCCTGGGCACGACAAGCTCGCGGACGCGCTTGTAGATCTGGTTTTCGCTCGGACGGTAATGGATGAAGGTGAAAGTAAAACGGTTGTTGTTCAGATCCAGGGCAGCGTTCAGGATCTCGTTCAGGTGATGCCCCGAGCCGGACGTCCAGTTGTCGAGCTGCTTCGTGAAGATCCCGATTCTCGGCAGGCCGTTCCTGCGTTCCATGCCAACATGATATTCGACATCCAATCTGCCATCAAGCCGCAGCAATGACGAACGGCATCACTGTCCTCGCAATCCACGATCGGATCAGTTGCTTTCACTCACTGCGGCCGTTCCTGTTCTCGCGGCATCCGCGCCGTTTCACCTTCACGAGCTCTCCCGAGTGGTGCCTGACGCGCGATCGCAACGACGTCCTGATCATGGTGCGGTTCTTCATCAAGCCGGATTGCGTGAACGAAGATCTCTTGCGCAGGCTTCGCGCGCGTTACAAGCGTTTCGCCTTTTTCCACGATGATGCCGGCGGAGGGATCCCTCGCCTGCAGGTGCTCCCCCATGTGGACCTGTTCTATTCGAAGGCCCTTTTTCGCGATCGTTCCGTGTATGGCCGACCCCTCTACGGGAAAGAGCTGTATTCTGACTTTTTCCATAGGAAATACAACGTAACCGACCCCGATCACCGGGAGCGGCCCATCGAGTCGCGGCCAGAGCAGCTGGCAAAACTGCGGCTGTCGTGGAACATCGGCGTCGGCGACTACCCACGTGGCAAGCTCCGCCAGCGCGTGGGCGTCGCCAGCTCTTTGGCCTTCGGTTTCGCGGCATCGAAGCTGTTCTACGGCGCCGCCAAGGCGCTCGCCGATCCCGTGGCATCAAACAAGGGACTGTTTCCTGTCCACGCACGCATTGGACTTGTCCGGCGTCCCTCGATCGCACAGCAGCGCAAGCTCATCCTCGAGCGGATCAACGGGGACACGGATTTCCTTGTCGGCGAAGTGTCGCAGCGGCGCTTCAATTTCGAGATCGCGCATTCACGAATCACCCTGAGTCCGTTCGGCTGGGGGGAGCTTTGCCTTCGGGACTTCGAGACTGTGCGCGCCGGCTCGCTCCTCCTCAAGCCGGATATGTCGCACCTGGAAACATGGCCCGACATTTTCCGGCCCCTGGAAACGTACGTCCCTTTTGACTGGGAGGGGAGAAGCCTCGTTGATCAAGCGAAATTGTACCTCCGCGACGAGGAGTCGCGGAAAAGAATTGCACATCGGGCGTTCGAAAACTACCGGGATCAGCTTGCAGCCCTTGATGATCGCTTTGAATCCGTGATTTCTGAAATAGCTGGAAAGGAGCCTTGAGGCACATGGCCCGCATCACTCTCGCTGAAATCGTTGCCACCCTGCCGCCCGGAAAGAGAAACGACACTCCCTGGAGCGAATTCGTGCTCAGGCCGCTTTCTTTTCCTGCGGTGTGGTTCTTCCTTGCGCTCGGCTGGGGCCCGAACGCGGTCACCTATCTCTCCGCCGGATTATGCCTGGTCGGATTCGGGTTCCTGATTGCGGGGCCGACCTGGGCCGTATGGGTCGGCCTGGGGTTCTTTTTCCTATTTGTCATCCTCGACTGTGCAGACGGGAATGTAGCGCGTGTGCGCAGGACCGCAGGTCGGAGGCGTTACGGCCGCCGCGAATCTCTTCATGAGGACCATCTACCAGGCGCACCGGGCCATCAAGCCGGACCCTGGCCGCGGCAGCGTGAACGAAGAGAAAAACCTCAGCAACCACCTTGGTATTACCGGAATGCTCCTGCCTGCACTGGCGTTTGGTTTCGGGCTCGGCGTTCTTTCCTGGGTTTTCGCAGCGTACGCGCTATTCAATTGCGGAGGCCGCCTCCCGGTCTCGGTGCGTTTGATCCGCCGCGTGGAATCGGAGGCCAGATGAAACCGCGGACTGCCAATTGAAGGACAGAGCCAGCGGGATCCCAGCCGTGCCGAAGCTTTTTCACATGATCCTGGATCAAAAGTTCATAGACAATGCGATATCCATCTTTGACAGTCTCCCGGGAATTGAAAACGAATACCTGTTGGTAAGTCGCTCCGGACGATTTTCGCTCATCAATGCCCGGGAACGCGTTTCCGTCTTCAAGTCTCAATTCGCGTGTCTTCGCTACATTCTTGGGCGCCACCCCGACATCATTCTCTTTCATTCCCTCTTTTTCGGCGCCAGCCTCGTGCCTTTTGTTTCCAGGAACACGGCCCTCGTGTGGATTTCCTGGGGACAGGATCTGTACAAGGATGAGGCGGAAGTCTTCGCCTCCTCGTATCCGTTCCGCCATTCCCTGTTCATGCCGGAAACGCGAAAATGGAAGCAATCGCGAAAGGCGAGCATCAAGGGCCGTCTGAGGAAATCAGCGAAAGCATTTGTGAGGAATCTCCTGAGATCACGGGCAATCAGAAGAATTCAATACATGTCAACGTGCCTCCCCTACGAATACCCGGTCGTTCGTGACATATATCCGCATTTGAAACCGTTCTATTTCGATTACATCGACAAGCCCGGGACCGTGCTTCCGAGATGCAACGGGTTCAATATCCTGGTCGGCAATTCTGCTTCCCTCAACTGCAATCACCTTGATATCATCACGGCGCTGAGTGAATGCAGGGTGAAAGGGGAAAAGATAGTCGTTCCCCTCAGTTATGCGGGAGGTGATGAGTACAGGGCTGCCGTCATCAGTGAAGGCAAAAGGGTGTTCGGAGAGAAATTCAAGCCTCTTACGCAATTCATGACAATAGATGAATATGCCGAGATATTGCGGTCATGTGGTTTCGCAGTTATGGGTTTCTTGAGGCAGCAGGCGACGAAGAACATCCAGCTCCTGCTGCATCAAGGAACCAAGGTTTTTTTTTACAGGAATACTGACATCTTCAGGTTCTTCAAGAATTCCGGCTACGTGGTATTTTCAATCGAGGACAACTTGAACGACGCGGTGCTCAGCTCGCTGCTCTCGGACACGGAAGTGCAGAGAAATCGCACACTCCTCGATGAGCATTTCAACTATGGCGACAATCTCAGAAAGGTCGAGGACTCTGTCTGGACGATCCTCGAAGGGTCCGGGTGATTCATGAATGAGAAGATTATTACGGTGACCGCCCCCGTGCTGCCGCCGCTCGAGGAGCTCATCCCCTTACTGGAGGATATATGGAAGCGGAAATGGTTGACGAATAATGGGCACTATCACCAGGCCTTGGAGAAAGAGCTCTCCACTTACCTGAACGTACCGTACATTTCTCTCGTCGCCAATGGGACGCTCGCGCTCATCCTGGCTTTGAAGGCTTTGC
Source organism: Spirochaetaceae bacterium (assembly GCA_003170115.1). GTDB lineage: Bacteria > Spirochaetota > Spirochaetia > SZUA-6 > Fen-1364 > Fen-1364. The sequence continues at coordinate 5,593 of PMZS01000383.1, read as the reverse complement.
GCCTCACGGGGGAGGTCATTACGACCCCGTATAGTTTTGTTGCCACGGCGCATTCACTGGTGTGGAACAACCTCACGCCTGTGTTTGTCGATGTCGATCCTGTTACGCTCAATCTTGATCCATCCAAAATAGAGGCGGCGGTTACGCCGCGGACCTCTGCAGTTCTTGCCGTCCATGTCTACGGTACGACGTGCGATACCGTGGGCATCAACAGCGTTGCCGAATCCCACGGCTTGAAGGTAATCTACGATGCGGCACACTCGTTTGCAGTGGAAGAGGACGGGGAATCCATTCTGAATCATGGGGACATGAGCATCCTGAGCTTTCACGCGACAAAGCCCTATTCCACCATCGAGGGGGGAGCCGTTGTCAGCCGCAGCCCGGAAATGAAGGACGACATCGATCGTTTGAAAAACTTCGGAATCTCGAACGAGGTGAATGTGATCGTCCCGGGAATGAATGCAAAGCTCAACGAGCTCCAGGCAGCCTACGGGCTTGTCTGTCTCAAGCATTTTGACCGGGCGAAATCGGTGCGCAAACATATCGCCGAATATTATCGAAAGCACCTTGGAGCGGTGGTCGGAATCTCCTACTTGAAGGAAGTCGTTGGAGTCAAGTCGAACTATTCATATTTCCCGATCTTTGTCGACAAGGCACGATATGGCCACTCGCGTGACGAGCTCTATGGTCGGCTAAAAGAGCAGAGAATATTCGGCAGGCGGTATTTCTATCCGCTGATAAGTGATTTTCCCCCTTATAGAGATCTTCCCTCGGCTGACCGCACAAAGCTGCCGATTGCGGCCACGGCAGCCGACCAGGTTATTTGCCTTCCGCTGCACGGCGAATTGGACGAGGATGATGCCAAGAGAATTGTCGAATTGGTACAATGGAAAGGCGAAAAATGAAAGGAATTGTACTGGCGGGGGGAAAGGGCACGAGATTGTATCCGGCAACTCACGTCGTTTCAAAGCAGCTTCTGCCCATCTACGACAAGCCGATGATCTACTATCCGCTGTCTGTGCTGATGCTTGCGGGTATCCGGGAAGTCCTGGTAATCTCGACGCCCGGGGATATTCCGAGATTCCGAGACCTGCTCGGAGATGGCACTTCCTGGGGCATGCGCATCTGTTATGCCGCTCAGGAGAAACCCGAGGGACTCGCCCAGGCGTTCATCATCGGTGCCGATTTTATCGGCGACGATTCCGTTGCCTTCATTCTGGGTGACAACCTCTTTTTCGGGCAGAACTTCACGGGTCTTCTCCGCGAGGCAACGGCGTTGACCAGTGGAGCAGTCATTTTCGGCTACACGGTGAAGGACCCGGAGCGCTTCGGCATCGTGGAAATAGACGCCTCAGGCCGCGCAATCTCCATCGAGGAGAAGCCTTTACGGCCGAAGTCGAAGTACGCCGTCACGGGCCTGTATTTCTATGACAATGACGTCGTGAAGATCGCGCGCGGGATTACGCCGTCTCCCCGTGGAGAGCTGGAGATCACGGACGTCAACCGGTCCTACCTCCAGCGCGGCACCCTGCGCGTCGAGCTCCTCGGCCGTGGCTTTGCATGGCTGGACACGGGCACTTGTGACAGCCTGATGGAGGCGAGCATGTTTGTGCAGGCCATCCAGCACCGCCAGGGATACCGCATCGCCTGTCTCGAGGAGATCGCATTCACGAATGGGTGGATTGATGCGGCCGAGCTGGAACGCGCCGCGCGCGCGCACGGCTCCAGCGAGTACGGGGAGTACCTCCGGGAGCTCCTCGCCGGGCTTTCATGACGAGGTCGGGAATGCGGGAGTTCGAAACGATCCTGGTCACGGGTGGGGCAGGGTTCATCGGCTCGAATCTCGTGCGATATCTCCTGGGCCCTTCCGGCTTCCAGGGGAAGGTCGTCAATCTCGATGCCCTGACATATGCCGGAAACCTGGAAAGCCTCGCTGACGTCGCAGAACGATTCGGCGGAAGCCGCTATTTCTTCGAGCGGGTCGACATCCGCGATGCGACCGCCGTCAATGGCGTTTTCGAACGCCATCTGCCGGACGCTGTGATCCACCTGGCAGCGGAGAGGCACGTGGACAGATCGATCATAGGCCCGCGCGACTTTCTTGAGACGAACATCCTGGGCACCTTCACCATCCTGGAGGCTGCCCGCGCTGCCTGGAACAAGCGGTCCGACGTCCTCTTTCACCATGTGAGCACGGACGAGGTCTACGGTTCACTCGGTGAAACCGGGAATTTCACGGAGATGACACCCTACGATCCGCGTTCGCCATACTCAGCGAGCAAGGCGGCAAGCGATCACCTGGTCAGCGCCTATTCCCACACCTATGGTCTTCCCAGCACCATCTCCAACTGCTCCAACAACTACGGGCCGTTCCAGTTTCCCGAGAAACTGGTGCCCTTGATGATCATGAACATGCTGGAAGGCAAGAGCCTTCCAGTGTACGGGGACGGGCGGAATGTCCGTGACTGGCTCTACGTCGAGGATCATGCTTCCGCGATCTGGCTGGTCGTGAAGTCCGGTGCCCTCGGGGAGAAGTACAACGTGGGGGGCGATAGCGAATGGGAAAACATCCGTCTCCTTCGTGAGCTCATGGCAGCCGTGTCGCGTCGCACAGGACGAGACGCGCGCGACTACGAGCGGCTCATTACGTATGTCAAAGACAGGCCGGGGCACGACCGCCGTTATTCGATCGATTGCTCGAAAATCAAGCGCGAGCTGGGCTGGTCTCCGTCGGTGTCTTTCGCGCAAGGGCTGGAGCGCACTGTCGATTGGTACATCGGTAATCCGGGCTGGATCGAGCGAGTGCGCAGCGGCGCCTACCGGCAGTGGATCGAGAAAAACTACGGGTCCCGGGGATGAGAGGCAGCGCACCGAGGATCCTCATCGCCTACAATACCTCATGGTATGTTTGGAACTTCCGAATGCCGCTCATCTGGGCCTTGCAGGCCCGCGGTTGCGAGGTCATTGTCCTGGCGCCGCGAGATGAATACACCGACCGAATCGCCGCGGCCGGGATTGCCTGCCGGGAGATCACGCTTCACGCGAGGGGGAGAAATCCCTTCCAGGAGCTCGTGACGGCTGTTGCGTTCTACCGCGCCTACCGGGAGATTCGCCCTGACGTCGTCCTGCACTACACGATCAAGCCGAACCTGTACGGTTCCCTGGCAGCGCGTGTGCTGCGGATATCTGCGATCGACAATGTGACGGGTCTCGGCGCAGTTTTCGACCGGAACGGCGCGCTGCAGGCTGCCGTCCGCGCTCTCTACAAGATCGCCTTTGCGCGCGTGGAACGAGTCTTCTTCCAGAATGCGGACGATCGCGATGCGTTCGTCCGGGGCGGTCTGGTGAACGGGGATCGAGCAGAACTTCTTCCAGGCTCCGGAGTCGACTTGGAGAGATTCGCGCCCCAAGAGCGCGGGCCGGGGGCTTTCACCTTCCTTTTCATGGGCCGCCTCCTCAAGGCCAAGGGCGTGGAAGACCTGGCTGCCGCTGCCCGCATGCTCCGCGGCCGATGGCCGCGCGTGCGCGTCGTGCTTCTTGGAAAGCGCGATGATGACGAAGAAGGGGCGGCCGACCCAGCTCTTTTCGGTGAGGCAGCAGCCGACGGCATCCTTGAGCTGGCAGGCAGCGTAGATGACGTGAGACCGCACATCGCCGCGGCGGATTGCGTTGTCCTGCCGTCCTACTATCGTGAAGGAACTCCGCGCTCCCTCCTGGAGGCCGCGTCCATGGGTAAACCACTTATTGCGGCGGATTCGATCGGGACCCGGGAACCCGTCCGCGATAACGTCAACGGCTTTCTCTGCCGGCCGCATGATCCCGAGGACCTAGCGGCGAAAATGCAGGCCATGCTCGAGCTCTCCGAGGACGCGCGAGCTAGGATGGGCTTCGCGTCGCGCCGGATTGCGGAAGAACGTTTCGATGAACGTGTCGTGACGGGGAGATACATCGAGATCATCGACCGCCTGGTCGGAAAGACGCGATAGCGTGCTGCATCTTGTCACAGGCGCCGCCGGCTTCATCGGGTTCCACTTTTCGCGCAGTCTTCTCGAGCGGGGAGACGAGGTCGTCGGTGTCGACTCCCTGAACGACTACTACGATCCCGCGCTAAAGATGGCGCGACTTGCCGAGTTGGGGATCGGGGCCGGGGCGGCAAAGTGGGGCACGGAAAACACGAGCAGCCGCTACCCGAAGCTCTCATTCATCCGCCTCGCTCTGGAGAAGCGAGAAGGGATGGAGAAGCTTTTCGCGTCCCGGCATTTCGACCGCGTGTGCAACCTCGCGGCGCAGGCAGGAGTACGGTACAGCCTGGTCAATCCACGCGCCTACATCGAGTCAAACGTCAGTGGTTTCCTGAATATCCTGGAGTGTTGCCGGGAAGCGCGTACGCCCCACCTCGTGTATGCCTCCTCGTCGTCGGTATACGGGTTGGATGCGGCCCAGCCCTCCTCCACGCACGATCGTGCAGACCATCCGATGAGCATGTACGCTGCAACCAAGCGTGCCAACGAGTTGATGGCCCATACGTACAGCCACTTGTATGGCCTTCCCACGACCGGCCTTCGATTCTTCACCGTGTACGGGCCCTGGGGGAGGCCCGACATGGCCTACTACAAGTTCGCCCGGGCGATCCTTGCGGGCCAACCCATCGATGTGTACAACAACGGGGACATGCTCAGGGATTTCACCTACATCGATGATGTCGCGGAGGGAATTCTCCGCATCGTTGACCGGATCCCGACCCCCGATCCCTCGTGGGACCCAAGGCGTGACGACCCCTCCGTCTCCAGTGCGCCCTACAAGTTGTATAATCTCGGCAACAGCACGCCGGAGCGGTTGTTGGATTTCATCGCGGCACTCGAATCCGCGCTGGGAAGAGTGGCCGAGAAGAGGTATCTCCCCATGCAGAACGGGGACGTGCAGTCCACCTGGGCTGACGTGTCCGATCTTGAGCGGGACGTCGGCTGGAGGCCCCGCACGAGCATCCAGGAAGGGCTTCGGCGATTCACCGAGTGGTACCTGGCGAAAGGACGCTGACATGGACTTCATCCCGATCTCCAGGCCCTCGCTCGGCGAGCTTGAACGCAAGTACCTCCTGGATGCATTCGATTCCGGGTGGATCTCTTCCCTCGGCCGCTATATAGACGAGTTCGAGAAGCGCTTTGCCGCGTTCTGTGGAACGGTCCACGCCATCGCCGTGTCGAACGGGACGGTCGCGCTCCATCTCGCACTCGAAGGGGTCGGCGTGAAGGAAGGGGACGAGGTCATCGTTCCCGATCTCACCTTCGTTGCTACGGCAAATGCGGTGCGGCATGCAAACGGCGTTCCCGTCATGGTGGACGTGGATCCGGAAACATTGTGCATGGACCCGGTTGCCATGGAGCGCGCCATCACCCCGAAGACACGCGCGGTCATCCCCGTGCACCTCTACGGCCATCCCTCCGATATGTATCGCATCATGGGGATCGCCAAAGCGAGAGGGATTGACGTTGTCGAGGATGCGGCTGAAGCGCATGGAGCGGAGATCGGCGGGAAGAGGGTCGGGTCCTTTGGACGCTGCGCCATTTTCAGCTTCTACGGGGACAAGATCATG
>PMZS01000008.1 GCA_003170115.1 Spirochaetaceae bacterium | reverse complement strand
CCGCACCAGCTATCGACCAATGAGAGCGAAGGATGAGAATGGTCGCAAGGTCGATCTGCGGGTGCGTGAGATCCCTCCTACCCTTAAGGCGCATTTGAAAAGCGAAGCGGCCCTCATGGGGAAGACCCTCAATGAGTACGTGCTGCAGATCCTTATGGAGCGTCCTGGTAGAGAAAAAGGCGAAGTACGAAGGGGAACGTTGTGACTAATCTGGACGTGAGATTCGCGAAGGGAGGGGCGGTCGATGTACTATGTTCTAACAGCCGGAATAAGCATTTTCATAACAGCCCTTGTAACAACATTTTTCACTGTCTATTACACATCGCCAAAGAACAAACTTAAATGGACGCTCGGTGTTATACATAGCGCACAAGGTACTCGGCCGCAGGATCGGGGCGTACGTGTCGAACAGCGCAACGGTGATCGGGAGTTTTCGCTCCTTGACGGCGACTGTCACCCTGTTCTTGAAAGATACATACGACGGAAAGGTGAACCGGCTCCGGGACCATTTGGTGATCGGGAATACATCTATATCAACCAAGAAAACAGTGAGCTTATCGGGATGATTGCTAATTGGGAATTATCACATTTCGATATCTTATTGAGTCCCAATCCGGAAAGAAGCTACGAGAAAGAGTCCGCGAGGAATCAAAGATTTTTCAAGCTGTGTCAGGAAATGGTGAACCGTGGGCAAGGCAGCATAGGCGGTCTCAGGAAAACGAATGAAGGGGAGGGAGGGGGAACGTGAGGAAGATCGCCCTCCTCCTGGTCCCGCTCGAACTTTCCAACTGTGCCACTCGGCAGATCAGGCGTACCAACAAGATTCAGGCGGTGAGCTCGTACCTCGGCCACGGCAGCCCGTCGATCACTCTGGCACTGTACACGCACGAGCAACTCGAAGACGACGAGCTCTTCGACCCCGAGGACGGGGAATAGGGCTATGACGGAGGACGGGAAGAATCGGAGCCATGCGGAACTGCTTTCGCGGTTCAGCAATATGGTCAGCGACATTGCAGGTTTCAAATCCAGTCAATGGCAGACGACCTACTACTCGTCGGTGTTGTCAGGGGCCATGCTCGCGCTGCTGAATTTCGATCACGACTTGTTGGCAGACTGCACGAGGAGGGCAGTTATTCTGACGGTGGTCGTAGTGGTCTCTATTGCTCAAGCAATCCTGACCACCTATTTTCAAGCCTCTCTTGCTCGGGCCCTCGAGCAAGTCCGAGAGCGTGCCCGGGCGGCAAATAGTCTCCTTGATGTGATGACGCATCTGCATTCAAAAATCAATCAACTCGCACGATTGGAAGGCGATTCATCAGCTGCACAGGCTACCGGGAGCAAGCCTTACACTGGCACATTTATCTTGTTCGGATTAGCAGAGCCGGTTGTTACGGTCGGCTACTCGATCTTCAAGTTGATTGTTCGATGACAACGATAGAGGCGGCAGCATGAGCATATTGGCCATAGGTACATAACTGGTATTCCATTCACAACGGGGGACGAACGTAGCAGAGTTCAGCGATTGTCTAAGTTTTGAGGGGAGGGAAATGGCCACCGAAATCAGTTCTGAGTCGCTCATGAGCGATAAGATCCGTGAGCTCCTTAAGAAAGAGGACCTGAGCGTGCTGTACACGCATTTGGAAGGTATCCCGGGCCAATGCCTCGAAGGACTTTACTCTCAAGCGGAAAAGCTGATCCGAGTGGAGCGGACTTATCATGGCGCATTGACCGGACTTATCACAGTTACTCACGAGTTGGGGCACCATTTCGATAAAGATCGGGACCTGCCGGGTTTTGAGAGCCGGGCCGATGATTTCATGGTCGCCTTCTGCGAAGGATTCGGCCTTGGGGAAGAAGCCCGTAGAGTCCGCCGTTGGCATGAGAAAGGGGGAACGTGAGAAAGATCGGGATTCACATCGAGAAGGGCGGTAGCGGCAAGACGACCACGGCAGGCAACGTCGGATTCGAGCTCTCGAAGCGCGGGAGGACCCTACTTGTAGACTGTGACCTGCAAGCGAATCTGACGTCTTGGTATGTCACGGTGCCGATCGAGTTTGACCTGTCCGACGTGCTCCAAGGCAGGGCGAAGCTGGCCGCGGCGATCGCCCAGGTGCGGCCCGGCCTGAACGTGCTCCCTACGATCGCAATCGAAGGGGACCTGAAACGGTGGGCAGAGAGCTCACCCGTGCAGTTTGACCGCGCTTTTAGTGCCCTGGTTGGTGCGCGATCTGGAGGCCCTGGGGTACACCTACGTGGTATTTGACCTATCCCCCCTGGTATTAGCTCGCTTGAACGCTCTGTGCTCGCCCAGGTCGACGAAATCATCGGCGTGGTCAAGGCGGAGTACTTTTCATTCGACGGCATCGAGGTATTCAAGGCCGAGATCGAGCGGCTGCGGGCCGAGTACCGGGTCAACCCCGCGAGCTCGCGCTTAGTGGTCAACATGATCGGGCACACGACCTTGCATGATGGTTATCGGAAGAGACTGGAGGTCATAGCGTACACACTATTCGACGTGCACAACTCCGTGCGCGTCGCGGAGACCCCGACCCTTCATCTTGCAATCGCGGAGCATGAGCCAGAGGGCAGGGCGGCAGCGGAGTTTCGAGCTCTGGCGGAGGCAATTGCATAATGCCAGCACCGCGGAGAAAGAAACTCCAGGACGCCATATCTCAGGAAATGGTTGACCGTGGATTCGCAAAAGAGCCCACAAAAGACCACGAAGGACCACAAACAGGCCACAAAGGACCACAGTGGTAAAGGTCAGAATCCCCGACCCCGATCTCCGCGCTTTGGAGACCATAGCAGAGGCAGAAGGCTCGAATGTGAGCGCTCTCATTCGAAAGGCGGTCAAGGAGTTCCTCCGGCGGCAGGGGGCGGGGCTAAGGTAGGGGGCCGCAATAGAAACACGACTTGAAGAAGGCAAAGTCTTTGAAAGGTTGCTTAAGGAATCGGAGCCATTCATCAAGTACTATCATGAGATCCGCCCTCAGTTGGGCGATCTGCTAGTGGTTCATAAAACAGACTTGCCCCGGGGTATTATCGCGGGTGCCTCGGTGCTGAACAGGAGAATTTATCTGCGCAAACCTGTCTGTACCGTGGAAGATGCAGTTGACGTTGCTCATGAGTTGGGACACATCGTGCTCTCTCGAATACAGGGATTCCCGGCAATTGAGGCCTCGATCAACGACGAGACGATCAATGCGTTGAACTCGGACCTACACGATCCTCTGGTTGATTCGTCGCTCGCCAAGCACGGATTCGACACGACACCGAATCGCGAAAGAGAGATCCGTGATGCCAGGGAGCAGCTGAAATCGACGCCGGCACCAGTATCGGGGGCAGGAAAGGCTTTCTGGGTAGCCAACTATCTTGGTTTCATTCTTGACTGTCACGTCAACGGCGATACCCCTGGTAGCAGCGACTTTTCGACGTGGTTCGCATCTCGATATCCGGAGACTGTCAGAGAGGCTGAACGTGTGGCCGCAGAAGTTATCTCAATGGAGTTCGACACGCCCAAAAAGATGTTCGAGGCGCTGGAGAGCACGCGCGTGATGTTAGGTATAGGCGGAGTGGTTACATACTTCGGCAGGTGAGAAACCTCGTAGAACAGTTTCGCACTTGTGCAAGATTCCAGTGTGTGACAAATGCCCGTACTATGTGCGATTCGGAAGCAGGAGGGTTCACCGTTGAAAAAGTTACTCGTGCTGATGGTTCTTATTCAGGGCGGCGCGGCGACATGGGCACAGACAGAAAACTTCTTCGAGCTTGTAAAGACGGGAACGCCGCAGAGCGTGCAGGCTGCCATCGGCAAGGGAGGGATAGACATTAACGCCGTTAGCCCCCTTGAGCTTGATCCATCGACTGTCATTCAGGTATCTCCCATTTTTCTTGTCGCTTATGCGAATCCCAGCCCGGAGGTCCTCGATGTCTTGGTGAAAGCTGGTGCAGATGTAAACGAAAGTGGACCCGGGGGGCGCACGCCGTTGATGTTTGCAGCATGGCACAACACGATCGCTGTAGTGACCAAACTGCTTGCTCTTGGCGCTGACGTTCAAACAGCACAGGATGATGGCAGAACAGCGCTGATGTACGCAGCGAGGGACAATCAGAACCCTGAGGTGATCACTACGCTCTTGAACGCCGGCGCAGACCTCACAGCTCAGAACAAGTATGGATTTACCGCGCTGATATATGCTGCCGGCACCAATCAGAACCCCGAGGTGATCACCACGCTCTTTAAGGCCGGTGCCGACGTAAACGCCCAGGCAGATGACGGCCTGACTGCGCTGATGCTTGCTGCCGGCACCAATCAGAACCCCGAGGTCCCCGAGGTGATCACCGCGCTCCTGAAGGCCGGCGCAGAGGTTAATGCTCAGGCCGAGGACGGATGGACGGCACTGATGGCCGCCACCGGCAACGCAAACCCCTCAGTGACTACCACGCTCCTGAAGGCTGGTGCAGACATCAAGGCACGGGCCACGAGCGGCGATACGTGCTTATGGCCGCCGCCCGGGATAACAATCAGGACGTGATTACCACGCTTCTGAAGGCTGGTGCAGATATCAATGCTCGGGACGCGAACGGCCTGACCGTGCTCATGTACGCCGCCGAAACAAACCCTAATCCTGTGGTGATTACCACGCTCCTGAAGGCTGGTGCGGACATCAAGGCCCGGGATTCGTCCGGGATGACCGCGCTGCTGCATGCCGCTTGGATGAACTCGAACCCTGCTGTAGTCACTGCGCTTCTGAAGGCCGGGGCGGATATCAGGGCGCGGAATGCGCGCGGCGAGACCGCACTAATCCTGGCCGCCCAGAAGAACACGAACCCCGACGTGATAGTGATGCTTCTTCGGGCTGGCGCTGACGCGAAGATAAAGAACAACGACGGGAAGACAGCATTCGACTGTGCGAAGGACAACGATAAGTTGAATGGCACGGACGCCCACTGGAAGCTCAACGAAGCGCTGTATTAAGCGAAGGGAGAGGCTGAGATGAAAAAGTCACTTGTTCTGTTGGTTCTCATTCTGCTCGGCGCGGCGGCGTGGGCGCAGAATACTCCCGAGACAGGGCAATGGTTACATGATATATGGGATGCATCTCAACGCACACAGAGTAATACAGGGACACAGGCAGACAAATTAAAAGCATTTGCGTACTCCGGCTATGTAACGGGTGCGAGTATAGTCATGTGGGACGCAGGCTGGCTCAACTTGAAAGGCACCACGGATGAGCAAACGTGGGCAGTTGTCGGGAAGTATCTGGATGACCACCCGGAGAAATGGAACCTCGGCGCACAGGGGTTAGTCTATTTCGCACTGTATGCCGTGTGGCCGGGGAAGGTGGCCGCACCCTACCAGTAGTAGGCAAGGCGAGGGACCGAATGACTCTCGACCAGATCCGCGAGGAGCTCGGCAAACTGTTAGAGTCTGCCCAGGCAGGATCGAAGGCGATCGACGCTGAAGCGCGATCTTTCAACCTAGGACACGCGGCAGGACTCAGAGACGCGCTCAAGCTGATCGACAAGGCCCTCCAGGCGGAGCGAGCCGCACGTATCAAAGCGGCTGCGCAGGGCAAGAGCTCCCCTCAAGAGTGAAAGAGGCTATGTCTGACAACTCTCCGTTGTCGGCAACAAGAGGCGAAGGGTATCCGCGTGATACGACTTCTCTTCTTCGACGCCCACATCGAGCAAGTGCATCTCGACGGATTCGGAGCGGGGTTTCCACTGTGACATATGGCCGTATTACGTAATCTTTGGCTAAAGAAAAAGACGGTGGTCGACGCCGAGTGCCGTAGCAAGCTTCTTTGCCGTGCGCAGTCCGATGGCCCTCTTCCCGTTCTCCATGTCGGAGAGATGGGACTTGGCGATTCCACTCAACGCGGCGAGCTTCTCGAGCGTGAGGCCAGCATTGTCGCGATACGTCCAAAGCACATCGCCCGCGTGGGAAGTCGCCTCCGTCTCCTTCCACCAGGCGGTAGTAGTAATGTCCACAGCCTCATCATCACGGGAAACTTCGACGCCCTCATAGAGCTGGCGCAGCGCCTTAACCACGGTCTGCGCACCAACACCGGTCACACGAACACTAATACGGGGCGTTTTCACGGCTACCAGCATAGTACACCTCGATCTCGATCGATTCCTTTTCCCATCGCCAACAGGCGACCCAATCATATTTCAGATGGCAATGATATGTGATCTTCCCGAGTGCCGAGAAGTTTGGCCAATTCGTTCGAATCGGTCCCAGCAGCACGAGCTCCTTCACAAGAACACGGAACTTGCGCCGGACATCATCCGGGAGATCGCGAATGCCCTTCTCAACTTTCTTTTTGACGGTCACTCGAAATGCCATCGTTTTAATAGTTACCACACTTGGTAACTAATGTCAATAAGAATGGTAGCAACAATTATAGCT
>PMZS01000296.1 GCA_003170115.1 Spirochaetaceae bacterium | reverse complement strand
GGTGGACATGATGAAGATGGACAAGATCGTGGCGTTGAACGAACGTTCCCTGACGGTACGCGTTCAGCCGGGGATCATCCAGAACGACCTGGAGGAATACCTCAACCGCAAGGGCTACACGACGAACCATCTTCCCGCGTCGATCATGACCTCCGCGGTGGGAGGTTTCATCGGCACCAATGGCACCGGCGTGCTCTCCTCCCGATACGGGAAGATGACCGATCTCGTTCATCAGATCACGGTCGTGCTCCCCACCGGACGCGTGTTCGAGAGCCTGCCCGTGAGCCGGCACTCGACGGGGCCCGACTATTCGCGGTTGTTTTTCGGCGCGGAGGGCACCTTCGGCATCGTCACCGAGGCTGTCTGCAAGATCTTCCCGCTGCCCGAGACCAGATCGTTCGCGACCTTCCTGCTCCCCGGCCTCTCAGAGGGAATCGAGGCCGGACGCCGCATCATGGTCACCGGGCTGAACCCGAGCGTCATGAGGCTGTACGATGAAAAGGACACCAACCACATACTCAAGGATCAATTCGGGCTCAAGGAAAGCGGAAGCGTCCTGCTCATCGGTTTCGATGGATACAGGAAGATCGTGAAAGCACAGGAGGAAGTCGCGTACGGGATTCTCGAATCCCGAGCGGGCAGGAACCTCGGTGAGCAGACCGCCCGGGCGTGGTGGGAGGATCGCTACAAGTCCTACTATCCTCCGAATGATTACATCTACTACCCGTGGATGATGGCCGTCATGGATACGGTGGCTCCCTATGAGGATATCGAGCGGATCTACGCCGAGATGAAGATGGCTGTGGAGGAAGGGTTCAAGGAGCATCAGGCCGAGTTCCACGCCCACTTCTCCCACTGGTATGACTGGGGTACGAGCTTCTATCCCTCCTTCCTCCTGAAATCCTATCCGGAGGATGAGGCAGAGGCCCTCCGGCTGTATACAAGGATCGTCACCGCGTGCGCGCGCGCCGCGATCCATCACGGAGGCGTGCTGAACGAGCATCACGGAATCGGCCTTCGCCTCGGCTCGATGATGAAAGAGATCTACGGAGACGGATACGAGCTTGCGCAGACGATCAAACGCTCACTCGATCCATGCAACATCATGAATCCCGGCAAGCTGGGATTGGGAGACTGAGAGATGGGAATCGCCGAAGCGCGAGAGACAATTCGTGCATGCAGGCATTGCTTCATGTGCCGCTATCGAAATCCCGGCTTCATCGCCACGAAGCTGGAGTCGGTGACGCCACACGGGCACGGAATCCTGCTGTCTGAAATCGACAGCGGCAAGAGGAAGTGGAGCGCCGAGATTGTCGACAAGATCTACCAGTCCCCCCTGGGCGGCGAGTGCCGGCAGGATTGCGCCTACCACTGGCCGGAGGACGAGATGACCCGACACGCGCGCGCGGAAATCATCAATGCGCAATGGGCCCCCCCGGTCGTCCGCGGCATCGCGGAGTCGATCCTCGCGCACGGGACTCCTTTCGGAGCGCGCAATGGCTGGGCAAAGGCCCACGGCGGATCCTCCGCGGGAAAAGGCGCCGAGGTGCTGTTTCTCTCGGGAGACGCGGCCGAGCACCTTCAACCGGGGATCCTCAATGCCGTGTCGGGGCTCCTGGACCTGTTCGGAGTGCCGTGGGCCGCGATGGAGAACGAGAGCCCGAGCGGCGCGACGCTTTTCGATCTTGGCTTCGTCGAAGAGGCGCGACGGGCCGCATCGCGCCTCGCGGATGAGATCTCAAGGAGAAAGCCGGCTACCATCGTCACCACCTGCCCCCACACCTTGCGCGCCCTCAGGGAGTTCTTCCCGCAGTGGGGCGTCGAGCTGCCGCGGGGGATCGAGCTGCTTCATACAAGCGAGTTCTTCCTCCGTTTCCTGAAGGAACAGGCCGCGGGTGGCTTTGCCGACCCGGGTGTGGATCGCATCGCGTATCACGACTGCGCGGAGCTGGGGCGCAAGCTCGGGGTCTTCCAGCCGCCGCGCGAAATCGTCTCCCGGATCACGGGGAAGGCTCCGATCGAGTTCCATCGCTGCAGGGAGAAGAGCGGGAGCAGCGGTGCCGGATCGTCGATGTTCCTCACTCATCCGCAGTTGTCCGTACGGATCGCGCAGAAGACCCTGGAAGGGATCCCGGAACCGGGCGCCGAGCTGCTCGTGACAGGGTGTCCGACGTGCAAGACCACGTTTCAGCGCGCGCTGGAGGCGACGCAATCAGCGACCGGGGTCATCGACGTTTCCGAGCTCCTGGCGGGTGCGCTCATGCCGCAGACGCGGACACGCTCATCGAAGGGGGGGAAGTCTCAATGAAACAGGCGCAAGTGGTTGCACCGGAAAAGCTCGTGTACCGGGACATCGCGCCCCCCGTTGCCGGGGCCGGTGAGGTGCTGATCCGCGTTCGCCGCATCGGCATCTGCGGATCCGATCTGCACGCGTACAGGGGTAAACATCCCCTGGTGTCCTTTCCCCTCGTGCAAGGCCACGAGTTCAGCGGATATCTGGAGGCGGTAGGTTCAGGAGTGACCGGTCTGAAGCATGGAGACCTGGTCACGGTCCAGCCGGCGATCGGGTGCGGCGTCTGCCCGCGCTGCGCCGAGGGACTGTTCGCTGAATGCGACAAGCTGCAGTTCATCGGGGGCGCCCTCCCCGGAGCCGGCAGCCAGCTGTTCTCCGTGCGCGCTGACCACGTCGTGCGGCTGCCGGACGGCACGGACCCCGATGACGGCGCTATGATCGAGCCGCTCTCCGTTGCGGTGCATTCCGTCCGCCGCCTTGGAGAGATCAAGGGACGCTTCGCCCTGGTGATCGGGGGAGGAACCATTGGCAACCTGACCGCGCAGGTGGCCGTGAAGATGGGCGCGGCCGCGGCGGCCGTGATGGAAACAAACGATTTCCGGCGAGGGATTGCGGAGAAGCTCGGGCTGGTCGCGCTGAAGCCCGGAGAGGGCGGGGAGGGCGAACGGATTCGGGCCGCGCTCGGGGGTCATGTTCCCGACGTTGTCTTTGAGTGCGTGGGCGGCGAGCGGCCGTTGAACCTGGCCATCGAAGTGGTGCGCAGGGGCGGAGGCGTGGTGGTCGTGGGCGTGTATGAGGAGCCGCCGCGGGCGGCGATGATCTCGGTCCAGGACAAGGAAATTCTGCTTGCCGGCGCACTCATGTACACCTGGGATGACTACCATACGGCGGTGGATCTGGTTTCCGGCGGAGGGGTGAGACTCGGGCCGCTTCGCACGCACCATTTCCCCTTCGAACGCTGGGCGGATGCCTACCGGGCGCTCATCGAAAGTTCCGGGAAGACGATGAAGGTGATGATCGACGTCTGAGGGATTTCGAAGGGGCGTCATGACCTCCAACTGGAACGGCTCGCCATACGGCTTCGAGTAGAATTTTAGCTCCGAGTCCTGTATCTTTGCATGCTAGGGACGGGCTGCAGAGCTCCTGCCTGAAAGGGACTGTATGATGAACCGCAGCGCGCGTCCTTCGAGCCAGGACGTCGCTCAGCTTGCACGAGTCTCGCGTGCGACCGTATCGGCCTATCTCAACAAGACGCGCTACGTGTCGCCCGAGCTTTGCGAGCGCATCCAGCAGGCCATCGACCAGCTGAAGTACACCCCCGACCCTCTTGCCCGCGCCCTGAAGAAGAAGGATGTGCAGACCATCGGGCTGATCCTGCCCGTCATGAGCCGCTTCTACACGCCGATGATGGAGGCGATCAACGAGTACGCCCGCACGCTGCACTACGACCTGCTGATCGCTTCCAGCGACGAGGAGGCGGAACGGGAAATGGAGCTGATCAACATCTTCATCGCGAAGCGGATCAGCGGCATTCTCATCGCTCCCTGCTCGAACTCCAACAGCGGGCTG
>PMZS01000289.1 GCA_003170115.1 Spirochaetaceae bacterium | reverse complement strand
CAAGCGTTGGAGCAGAAGATCGGTCCCGCGCGCTTTCTCGACCTGATTGAGGCCAATGGCACACTCGTCGATCTCTTCAGAATAATCCAATTCACTCCCCTTGATCTCACCCGGCAACTGATCAAGGCCCTGGACAAGGCGCGGATAGACCGGCTCATCCGGAAAACCATTGCCCACGGTCGCTCCATCGGCACCCTCAGTTTAACCCTGCGCGAGCTGCGCCGCAGTGACAAGACGGCCGCGCTGGGTCAAGCGTTGGAGCAGAAGATCGGCCCCGCGCGCTTTCTCGACCTGATTGAGGCCGAAGGCACCGTGCTTGAGCTGTTCGGGATCATCCGATACACCTCCCCCGATCTCGCCAGCGCGCTGATCGAGGGCCTCGACGAGGCGCGGGTGGAGCGGCTCATCCAGAAGACCATCGCTCTTGGCCGCTCCATCGGCACTCTCAATTTCACCCTGCGCCAGTTGCACCGCAGTGATAAGACGGCCGCGCTGGGTCAAGCGTTGGAGCAGAAGATCGGCCCCGCGCGTTTCCTCGATCTGATCGAGGCCAACGGTACCGTATTTGAGCTGTTCAGGATCATCCAATACACCTCTCCCGATCTCGCCCGCGGGCTGATTGAGGCCCTGGACGAGGCGCGGGTGGAGCGGCTCATCCAGAAGACCATCGCTCTTGGCCGCTCCATCGGCACTCTCAATTTCACCCTGCGCGAGCTGCATCGCAGTATTGAGACGGCGGCGCTGGGTCAGGACCTGGAACGGAAGATTGGTGCAGGAGGATTCTGGACGCTCCTCGTGGGCATCGGGTCACCCGGGCCCATCGCGGACCTCATGCGGGACGTGAGCCCCAGTTTCCGCGGGCAGTTTCTCGCAGCCGCTCACGATCTGTCCCAAAAGCAGTGGGAGCAAATGCTCGCACGCGGCGACCTGTTCCAGTTGTGCGAGATGATCCGGGATGTTCCGGCGGTCTTCGAGGATGGCGTGGGCGGGCCAAAGCTACTCGCGGCGGTCAAAGGCGAGGCGCTCCGATTGACGGCCCACAGCAACTGGTATCAACGCAATACTGGCAGCAAGTGCCTCGCCAATTGCCGGGAATCTCTAGCGCGGAACGTAGTCTTCCATGCACTTGACGGCTGGCTGGCGCAGGTCGAGGTGCGGGGACTGTCTTTCCCCTCCCTAAACGATGCAGTGAACGGCATCAAGCTGCTGTATGAGCGGCGACCGGATGCACGATCTTCGCTTGCTGCGGGGCTGAGAAACCTGCTCCCGCCCCCACAGCGGTGGATGCTCAATGCAGAAAAGGATATGGCGCTGCCCAGTCTTCTGCTCCGGCTCGTGGCCAAGCCCGAGTTCTCCGATGAGGATGCGCAGTACGTGGTGGAACAGCTGATGAAGTGCCTGACGCCACAACTCATCGTCAAGTGTCGCACGGTGGACATACTCTGGACGCTGTGGGCCCTGTTCGCCTTTGCCCACCAGCATAGCAACAAGCCTGTCCCCACCGCGTTCGGGCACAGCCTGCCCCCGGAGTTCACGCGGTCACTGAAGGACAGCCTCGCCGCGAGAGTAACCCAAAATTGTAACCTCGACGAGTTGCGCGCACGGTTCGCCCTCGTCGGGATGTTCGCGCTGCTCAATTCCCCCGTGGATCCGTCCGTGGTCGGTGCGTTGGGTAGACAGCTGGCACTAGCGGGAGGCGCAGGGCGGCTGTGCGCGAATCAGACCTTCATCACCGCCTGGCTGGTGCTGCGCGGGGTCGAGACAGTAGAGCCGTTGCGTGGTGGGCAGAAGGCAGATTTACTGCGACGACTCCTAGATGCAGCGGCGGAGTACTCCGAGCTGGCCCCGGCAGCCGAATACCTGCGTGCTGACGTACTCCGCCAAACGAAGGAACTGGACGCTGCTCGGTGAATTGCATCTCCGTGCAGCGAGCCAGGGCCACGAGGAAACCCTGGCAGATCCCCCGTCCCGCAACCTCGAGGGAGGCCACGAAACCTGAAGTCATTCTCCCCGACTAACACCCTACCCTTGACCTCTGGGGCGAGTTAGTTCACGCAATACGGGCCCCGCTTGCGTGCGGCCTGTCGGACTCGCCTATGCATACATGCTTGCGCATCGGTAGCTTCGAGACCTACACCGGCGGCTTAAAAGCCAACCTCGTGGGGTGGCCTGACCATCCACGTCAACGCCGCCCTCAAGCTGGGGGGCCCGGAGCTAGAGGCCCACGCGGTGCTGATGAACGCGATAAATACCGTTGACCGGGCACGTTCGCCGAAATGCTGGAGGCGGAGTCGCTAGAGGGTCGGCACCCGAGTCGGTCACCGGTCTTTACAAGACCGAATTGATCCGTCAACGAGGACCGTGGTGTCATTGTGAGGCGGTGGAACTTGCTACGCTCGAACGAGTTGACTGGTTTCAACAACCGGCGCCTGCTCGAGCCGATCGGAAATATCCCGCCCGCGGAGTATGAGGAGGTGTATTATTGCAGTCAGGATACTCCAGCCATGGTGGCCGGAGTCACGTAACAAGGTCTCCGGAAAAACCGGGGCGGTTCATTATAAGTTAGAGGGACACGAATGGCCGAACGCAAGACTTACGGAGGTTCTCGATGAGGCACAAGCCCAAAGAGGTCATCTTCCTCGCAACGATTGACTATGACTACCAGCGGCAGAACAAGGGTAGTCATCTCGGCCGCGGGCAGAACTCCGAGTTTCCATTCGAGAGGCTAGAACATGAACTGCGCAGCATCATCGTCTCTGAACTGCCGAGTGATCTCCGACGGATATTCGGGCTCAGCGTCGATACTCGGGTCATTGAGATCCAGCCTGGAAGCGTCCTCGTGTTCTTCGGCGCGGTAATCACTGCAGTAGGAGTCTTCTCGAGCTATGCGGATTTCTTCGAGAGCATCAAGCTCGTCAAGCAACACTCGAAGCTGCTGATTGAACGGCTCATGCGAAACCGGTACGGGGGCGAGTTCGACGTGGGCATTGTCGAGCAGTACCCGTCGCTTCCAGATCCCAGCGACCGGTATCCCTGGAGACGACTGCGCAAGATGTTCGGCCCAGAAGCCGACGAGTTTCTCGATCTATCAGCATGGGCGCGAGGGTCCGCTGGTCAGGGCGCGCGCCGAGATGCGTTCTTCTGGTTCCTATTGATCTTCAACATCTTGTTGCTTGCGACGGTCGGCGTTCTTGTTGGGGGAGCTGTTGTCAGAACCTATTTCCCGTGAGCCTTCTAACAACGGCTGCACCTGATCCTTGCGTTGGCTCTGGGCGAGGGAGGATGGTCCCATTGGAAATCAATCGCAAGGCCCCCGCAACTGCATCGGCCGAGGCGGTCATTCTCGCTCCATTGAACGCCGTCTGGTCCATCCTGACCGAGATCGATGGGTGGAACC
>PMZS01000315.1 GCA_003170115.1 Spirochaetaceae bacterium | reverse complement strand
GGGCCGAGGTTTCATGCAAATGGCATACCATGAAAAATCAGCGATAGCAACCGAAATTTCACGCCCAGGTCGATTCGGACGTCGTATGGATAACAGTGCCGAACCTGGTACGGCCTGGCCTGTCCATCGGCGCAAGGGCGCTTCGCTGGCCTGCGGCTTTTGTCAATGCGATTCCCCGCCTCGCGTTCGAGCCTCATGAAGGGTGATCGGAAGATGCTTCGCATAGCGACTGAAGTCTTTGTCCGTACTGAGGATCGCGGCACTATTGCCTGCTGCGGCCGAACAGATGAGAAAATCAATGTGCGATCCCTGCACTCCCGCCCGTCGACAGCTGTTGGAGAACTCCGCCGCGCGTTCATAGTCGAGCTCGTGGATACTCAGGTCGTTGAACGCCCTGAGCCTGTTCCGAAGGGTGTTGAACTGCCGGACATCGGAGATTCCCGAGAGCAATTCCTGCCTGATCGGTCCAAAGAGGAGCGCGCGGCCTTCTTGAATCAACTCGGTGAGTTCTTCCACCATCTGCGCGTCCCTGCGGGAGGAGGCGCGAGACCTTCTGAATGCAAGAGACCAGACAGAGGTGTCGATAAGCACGTTCATTTTCTGTGTCTGAGCGCCTTGTAGTCGTAGCCAGGCGCATAGTCGACCTTCCCGAAAAGCGCTGTCACCTGCAGTTGCTTCCGGCGCTGGATATATTCTTTGAGAGCCTCGGTGACAGCGGACTTCTTTGTCCGATGCCCTCCGATCTTCTGCGCTTCGAGTATCAGCCCGTCATCGATTGCCAGGTTCGTCGCCATGTGTCACCTCACACAAATGTTCACACAAACAAGAGTGTAAGTCAATTCGGTCGGACCTTGCACGGCGCCTGGCGGCGTCCCTATCCCGTTCAGCGCTCCCACCAGTTCCTGCACCCCCCTTTCCCTTGCCTCCTCCATATCGAACACGTTCAGGTTGTCGAATTGCCCGCGTCATGGCGACGTAGATCAATTTGCGTTCCAAAGCGTCAGACGACTTCTCGTCGTACTCGGGCAAGGAGGCGGTTTGGTCATCGTGACCTGCATATCCCCCCCGGACATGCCTCGAACACCGCGTTTGTAGTATGCCAGTGACTACAAACAATCATGGCTATTCCCTCACTTCAATCGGAGGCACAGAACGGGTTCCGGCATTCCACCTATCTGGGCCGCCATCGAACACCGCTGACCGCACAATCGCCCGTATGGACATCGCCATCAGACGCCGCTTCGCCTTCATCGAGATCGCACGCGGCGAGTCGCGCATCGTATGAAGTTCGAGCTGCTTCCCCTGCTGCGCCACTCCCTGAAGCAGAAGATGTGCGGTGCTGCCAGCGAGCCGATTGCGGGACTCGCGGACCGCATCGAGTCGAGGCTCCTGCAACTGTGAGAACGCGGTCGAACGCTCAGGCGGCGATCCCGCGGGCTCCCCGGGGCGGCCCGATCCGACGGCGCGGCCCCTGCTGAAGACCACCGACCACGGTGATCCGTTGGAGGTCCGTGCTCACGCCATCGGCGCCAGCCCCGGTTCCGCTGGCCGGCCCTGGGCGCCGTCTTTAACTCGATCGGCTTCACCGTAGAGCCTGCCCTGGGCGGTTCCCCCCCTGGTCCCGGGCTCCGCGCGGGACGTGCCGCCCTGGATCCTCGCGGGCCCCGTCATCCAGCGCTGCGCGGCGCGTGGACCCGATTCCCATGCCGCTACTCGGAACCCGAGAGCGACCCGGGTCTCCTGGCCGATGCGAGGTGGACCCTCTCCCGCCTGATGGAGGAGTTGTCGCGAGTTGCCTCTGGCCGACGTAGCGCAGGTGGACACCCTTCTGCTCTACCTTCGATGGGAAGTGAGCCGCGTCGGCTCGACACCGTCGCGACCGTCACGAGTGGGCGTCGTCGGGTCCGGCTCATCCTCGCTTCCGTGCCTTTCGGCTATCGCAGCCCCGAGCACGAGGAGACCGACCTCGCGGCTTTCCGAGAGCTGCTGGTGGGGTGAGTTGAACGCCGGTCCCGGGTCCAGTGTGGACTGAACGTCGGCAGCCGGGAACCCTTTCATCATTGGCGCAAGGGCACGAAAGAAAAGTGGCTACTTCTCCAATAAGCGGCCCAATCGTTCCAGTATCTGGTCGACGGACCCGCTCATCTCCTCCTCGCCGTGGCTCGGGCTTTCGTGTGGCGCGTTGGCCTTGTTTCCACTTGCCACGCTCCAATCGCGTCCTCGAGGTTCAGGAAGTCGCACCCCGGGCTCGGCCAGTCACGCTTTGTCTCACCCTGGTAGATGACCACCCGGCGGCAGGCGGCCCGGCTGCCCGACTCCAGCGCGAGCGCTGCCACGCGCCCGAGTCTGTCCATCCAGGCTGCCTTCGGGGTGTGGCTGGGCTTGACATCTGCGACCCACCGGCGGCCGTCTTCCGGATGGTGCAGCAGGAGATCAGACTCCAATCCGTTCGACTCACGGAAGTAGTTGATCTGCACTTCAAGGCCGCGGTGCGCCGCTGCCTTGAGAATCTCTGCCAGGACGAGGTTCTCGAACACGGGGCCGCCGAGCGGGCCGGCCTGCAAGGCTTCATCGTCGCGGATACCCGTGAGGTGACACACCAGGCCCGTGTCCCAGAAATAAAGCTTCGGACGCTTGATGAGGCGCTTGCCGATGTTCGCGTGCCAGGGGCGGAGGCGGAAGACCAGGTAGCTCGCCTCGAGGATCGAAACCCATGATTCGATCGTCTTGGAGTCCACCCCCACGTCCCGCGCAAGCGAGCTCGCGTTGTATTCCTGGCTCGTGCGTGCCGCGAGGAGCCTCAGGAGGGTCTGGAAGTCGGAAGGTTTTCCCACCTCGTTGGCGAGTCTCACGTCACGCTCCAGGTAGGTACCGAGGTAGGAGGAGTACCACTCCCGAGCACCGTCGTGAGCGCGCATCGTCAACTCCGGGTACGAGCCGAGGAGCATCTGGCTCGGTCTCGCAGCCTTCGGCATTTCGCTTCGTTCGAAGGGATGGAGCTCCAGAAGCCCGATTCGCCCCGCGAGGCTCTCGGAGAGGCGTCTGGAGAGGGAGAACTGGTTTGACCCTGAAAGGATGAAGCGGCCCCTCCGTCCCCGGTCTGCGTCAATGGCGAGCTTGAGGTAGGAGAACAGCTCGGGTGCCCGCTGGGCTTCGTCCAGGATCACGCTCCCACGGAATCGCGAAAGGTAGCCTCGCGGGTCCTGCGCGGCGGCGCGCACCTCCTCGGGGTCATCGAAGCTGACATAAGGAAGGCCTGACAGCGCAGTGCGCAGAAGCGTGGACTTGCCCGATTGTCGGGGCCCTGTCACTGCGACTGCGGGAAAAAGCGCCAGGTACCTCTTCATCCGCTGTTCCAGGACCCGGTGGCGATATGGCATGGCCCATTATGAGGCATGAAATATCGGAATGTCAATCCGAAATTACATAAGACAAAGCTACCAACAGCGATACTCGGAACCCGAGAGCGACCCGGGTCTCCTGGCCAACGCGAGGTGGACTCTCTCTCTCCTGGCGGAGGAGTTGTCGCGAGTTGCCTGGTCTCCGCCGGGAAGCGTGGATTGCCGCATTCGCGGGGAGGTTTGGAGGCCGGCTTGGCATGACCGCCGGTCCGTTCGCGGGTGCGCGTCGCGGCCTGCGCTGGGTCGGCCCGGTTCAGTCGATGGGATCCCTGGCACTCGACGTGGAGTTGCGCGGTGCTGAGCGCGTGGTGTGGATCGACGCCAAGTACAAACCGCACCTCCAGCTGCTCGCGCACCGTGGATGGTCGGGCGTGTCTGAGGAGATCCGCCATGAGCATCGTGCCGACTTGCACCAGGCCTTGGCCTATGCATCTCTGGCCGACGTAGCGCAGGTGGACACCCTTCTGCTCTACCCTTCCGTAGGAAGTGAGCCGCGTCGGCTCGACACCGTCGCGACCGTCACGAGTGGGCGTCGTCGGGTCCGGCTCATCCTCGCTTCCGTGCCTTTCGGCTATCGCAGCCCCGAGCACGAGGAGACCGACCTCGCGGCTTTCCGAGACTTGTTGGTGGGGTGAGCAGCCCAATCGATTCATCCCTACAGCCTGGTCACCCGTCCCCATTCATCACCCGCTAAAGCAACGTGACAATTCTCGCGTATCTATTCGCGAGGTGCGCTTCTTAAGCGCTCTTCCAACTTGACTCCATTGGATTGGAGTGTGTATGATACACACAATGCGAAGCGCGGAGGTGATCAGAATCCTCCGTGCCGACGGATGGTACGTGCACAACGTGAGAGGCAGTCACTGCCAGTTCAAGCACCCTTCGAAGCCGGGCAAGATTACTGTTCCGCATCCCAGGAGTGATCTGCCCGAAGGAACGCTCAGGAGCATTTTCAGACAGGCTGGGTTGCCGTGGAGGTCATGATATGAAATATCCGGTCCTGATTCACAAGGAATCATCGAGCGATTTCGGAGTGACGGTTCCAGATCTCCCGGGATGCCACTCGGCAGGCAGAACCATGGAAGAGGCCTTGGAAAGTGCGCAGGAGGCCGTCTTGACTCACGTCGAAGGTCTCCTGATGGACCAGGAGCCTATCCCGACTCCAAGCAGCGTTGAGAGCCTTCTGCCTGAGTGGAATGAAAAAGGGGCCGTCTGGGCCCTTGTACCCGTGGATCTGTCCGTACTTTCAAAGAGGGCGAAGCGCATCAACATCACCGTGCCCGAGAATCTGCTGAGGAAGATTGATGCATTCGCGATGAAGGATGGGGACAGCAGATCCGGCCTTCTTGTCACCGCGGCGCTGCAGTATATAGCTCAGAAACAACGCACGTGAAAGCCAGTATCAGGAGTCTCGTTTCATCTGTCGGTCGCCGAGCGGAACGTCACGAAAAGAGACCCGGGTAAGGCGACCTCGTAGGCACGGCGCTTCCAACTAACTCCTCGCAAGCTGGATTTCCGAACCTGGATAAGAAGCGCCAGGAACAGGACACCCGTATTCTCTGTATAGAGCGTGGCAAAATAACCAACGATTCATGCTCTGTCGGGTTGGCGACTTGAATGCTACCAAGTTTATTTGGTAGAGTAGGGAGGTGATCTGGAATGCCTCTCAGCGGAGAAGCAGTGCTGCGGCTCTACAAGAAGGCAGGATGGATTGTCCTCCAGAGGAGGGGCTCCCACGTAAAGGTGGGCAAAGACGGCCTGCGGGAGACCATCCCGATGCACAAGGAGCTGGGCCGAGGCCTCGAACGAAAGCTGTTGAAGCGGCTCGAGCAATCATGAGCCGAAGAGGTACTGAACTGTGACATATCATTTCCGAGTACACGGCGGGAAGCCGCCATGGGCTGAATGCATCGAGCTTGAAGGGTGTGTGACCCAGGGACTCACACGAGCGGAGCTCGAGAAAAACATGCGGGAAGCCTTGAACCTCTACCTCGAGGAGCCGGAGTCCTCCAAGGTAGTGTTCCCGCCGCCTTCTCGAACGCGCACGAGTCACAACGTGGTCGCGGTGGAGGTTGATCCCGGGGTAGCGTTCGCCGTCCAGCTCAGGCAATCGCGGCTCAGGAGCCGCTTGACGCAGAAAGAGGCAGCGCGACGGCTCGGCCTTCGGAGCATCTACAGCTACCAGCGCCTGGAGAAACGCGCAAACCCTTCGCTGCGCACGATCAAGAAGGTCATCACTCTCTTCCCGGACTTGTCGCTTGACTCGGTGCTCGGCAAAGCTTGACCGGGAGAGGACGAGGGGTGAGAGACCCGTAGTCCGTAGCCGAAGCACAACGCCGTTTGGGAAGAAGTATCCCTACCCTCTCTGGTTCTCTACGAGCAGAGGCAATTCCTGGAGGCCTCCCTTTCTATTGCAGTACCCGCACCAGTACTGGTCCAACTGCGGATTGAGAAGCATCCAATGGTTTCTTCCCGGGCACTGGGCCTGCGTGAGGCCCATTTGCCTTGGACTGGGATATAAAAGGGACAGGCTGCCGTCGAGGGAAATCGTGCGCAGGCGGAGCGAGAGGATCGTCGAAAACTGGTGGAACCTGGCGAGGGAGTTTCCGTCGCGGTTCTTGAGTGCCGCCGCGGCGCTGTCAGGCGGCGCGGTCGCGGTTAGGAACAAGGAAGGCGAGCGACGTGCCGGGGACGCGACCGTGGACGTGACCGCGGGCGCGATCGAGCTTGCCCCTGGGTGGGAAAAGCCGCTTCTTTCCAGCTTCGTCGAGGCTATAGAATGCACGGCCGTCAAACGGCGCGCTGCCGGTCCTTTTCCGACTGTGATCGGAACCCTGGATGCAATCCACCTGGCCAGCGCTATTCTCTGGGGTGAGGTTGAGTCAGGCTCGGATATTCGCATTCTCACTCACGATAAGCAACTGGCCCTTTGTGCTCATTCCCTGGGTATCCGTGTGAACCTGATCGACGACTCGGCGCTTTCGTCCAGTATCTGGTCGACGGACCC
>PMZS01000392.1 GCA_003170115.1 Spirochaetaceae bacterium | reverse complement strand
CCTCGGCAAATAATGTGTTGTTATCAAAAACAACCCCGCGGAGCCGCTCGCGTGGCTCAACCCCCGCGTGATCCCGCGGGTCCGCCTCCGACCTCAGGGTTCAGAGTGACCTGCAGGTAATTCTCCGGATTCAGCAGGTCCGCGGCCTCCTTCCTTGATTCCTCCACGGTGATCGAGCGCAGCCTCTCGTCGAAATCGAGCAGCGTCATTGGATCAAGCCCGTTCAGAGACGCCGTCTGCAGCGCCCGCAGCCAGAACCCGTTGTCGCGCATGCTCTGCTCATGGTCCCGGCTCATCACCTCCTTGGCGGTTTGCACGAGGGAAGCATCCGGTCCGTCCTCGCGCAGCCGCTGTATCTCACCGAGGGCAATATGGACAAGCTGGTCGACGCGCTCCGGGGCGCACCCGAAGCTGATGGCAACGATATACTCCTGGTCCGGGGAGCGCAGGAGCTGCTCCTCGACGGTCACGTCGTATGAGCCCCCGGCCTGCACGCGGATCGCATCCCGAAGCCGAATCTCCAGCATCCTCGAGAGGGCTTCGAGGCGTGCGCGGTTCTCCAGTGACCACGGGAGCCGCCCGCTGTAGACCATCTCGATCCTGCTGCGCGGTTCGATCCCCTTTCTCACCTCCGTCCGCAGGACTCCCTGCCGGGTCCTGGCCCCCGTGTCTTTCCATGTGTCCGCGGGACCCTGGAGCGAAAGTGAGCCGAGGTAGCGGCGAGCAAGAGGCTCGATCTGTTCCAGAGTGAAGTCTCCCACGAAGAAGAACCGGAGGGCCGCCGGGTTCTTGAATCGCTCACGGTACAGCCGCACGCACGTGTCGAAGTCCAACTCCCTCACCTGCTCCACGGTCCATGGCCTGTAGCGTGGATTGTCCTGGAAAAGCTGGTCACGCACCGTGTCGAAGAACACGGCAAGAGGCGATGCGGCCCGATTCAGGACCCTCGCCTCCAGCCGTTGGCGGGAGGCCTGGAAAGATTCCGCGTCTCTGCGCGGCTCGGTGACGGAGAGGTAGATGAGCTGAAAGAGGGTTTCCAGATCTTCAGGCCGGGCCTTGCCCCTCAGGCCTTGCTGGAAATCGTCAATCCAGGGCGACACCTGAACGGCCTTTCCCGCAAGAGCGCTCCTCAGAGCCGCGGCATTCAACCCGCCCACGCCGCTTCCCGCGACGATATCCGCGGCTGTCATTGCGGCCACATACTCGGAATCGGAAACGAGGGAGGCCCCACCGGAGCTGAACGCACTGAAAAGCACCTCGCCCTTCACGAAGTCCGTCGGCTTCAGAACGACCTCTGCGCCGTTCGAGAGCTTCCACTGCGTGACACCGAGCTCGGGGAGCGATGATCGTGAGAGAACCGCCGCCTCATCGAGGTGCCGCTCGAACAGAACGCCGGCAGGCGCCGCGTTCTCGGACGTGCCGATCTCGGCCGACGCAACGCGGGAAAAGATCTCCCGCACCTGGGATTCGCCCGGGACAGCGGCCGCCGCTTTTCCCGGCGCATTCACGAGCACGACACGGTTATTCTCGGTGAAGAGCAGCCGGGCAACCTGGTTCACCTCGCTCAGAGCGATCGCCGGGAGGAAGCGCGTGCAGAGCAGGTACTCGGTCTCCCGGTCAAGGATGGGCTCCTGTCTCAAGAATCCGTCGACGCAGTCGTCCGCCAGAGACACGGATGAAGCATTTTCCCGGTTCTGGTATTCCTGCCGGACCTCTGCGAGCAAAATCTGCTTCTGGCTTTCAAGCTCTGTCGACGTGAAGCCATGCCGTTGCACGCGCTCCACTTCCGTCAGAAGTGTTTCGAGAGCTTCCCGGATCCTGTCTCCCTTGACGCGGGCGGCAAGGACGTAGGCGTCCTTGGCACGCACCGGTCTCAAGGACGCGGAGGCTCCGGCCTCGAGCGGGGTTTCGGGCCGGCGGGCGATCTCTTCAAGGCGCACGCTCAGTACCCTGTTGTACAAATCTTCAACGAGCTGACGCCGATAGTCGGCCTCGGTCCGCAGCGGACGTACCTCGTGCCTGACGTAGACCGTCACACGGGTGGTCGTGGCCTCGGGGTCCGTGGCCGGCGCGTACAGGGTTCCCGGAGTGTCGGCAACGGGGTATGAAATGCGCTTGGGAGGGTCCGGCGGAGCTTTGAGCGGTCCGAACCGGTCGCGAATCCGCTGCACCATCCCCGGCGGATCAAAATCTCCCACCGCGACCACGGCCATGAGATCGGGCCTGTACCAGTCCCGGTAGAACCTTCGCAATTGAGCGGCATCCGCCTTTTCCACGATTTCCGACAGACCGATAGGGATTCTTTCCGCATGGCGGGAGCTCATGTAGAGAATGGGAAACTGCACGTCCTGCATGCGCGCCTCGGCGCCGCTTCCCAGCCTTCGCTCCTCGTTGATGACGCCCGCTTCCGCGCGAACCTCGTCAGGGTCGAAGGAGAGAAGGTGTGCCATCTCCTCGATCATCCGGATTGCCGTGTCAACGACGCGAGGATCCTCGGTGGGAACCTGCAGCTTGAACACGGTTTCGTCGAAGCGGGTGACGGCGTTCACTTCCCGGCCGAAACTCATGCCGAGCGACTCGAGGCTGTTGACCATCGTCTGCCGAGGGAAGCCCTGCGTCCCTTTGAAGGCCATGTGTTCGAGGAAATGCGCAAGGCCCCGCTGGTCGTCGTTCTCCTGAAGCGATCCCGCGTTCACCACGAGGCGCAGCTCCGCCCGCCCTTTCGGCGACCGGTTCCCGCGCACGAAATAGGACAGCCCGTTGTCCAGCCGCCCCTGCAGGATGCCCGGGTCTGCGGGGAGGAGGGGGACCGAAGCGACGGTCACGCGCGCATTCTGCGCTCCCTGGCTCAGGCAACCGGCAAGACCAAGAAGGGCCAGGAATGACAGGGCACGCAGCGCATACGCCCCACTCGAAGGAATGATGGCGCCGCGGGTTGTTCTTCCGAACATGAATCCTGCTTTCTCACGGCGGCGGCAGATCGCCGCCACCGCCAATGAAAGGTCTCTCAAGCCGAAGTACAGGAACAGTATATACCAGGCTCTACACGCGCGTCAGTTTTTGCGCCTCTTTTTCAACGGCTTCAATCTCGGCGATCGTGTCGAGAATCTCGAAGTCGATGGTGACGTCGTATGATGCCTGGCCCTCAATCATCGGCAGCGCACCCTGCTGGCGGAGGGCTCCCCGGCCGATCGGCGAAATGGTTCCTGGTTCCAGCCCCACGACGTAAAACCCTTTGCACGGCATCTTCCACTCGCAGAGGACCGGCAGCTCCTTGCGGTTCCACCGCATGGAGATGCCCNNGCGGCTGGCCGTCTCCCGTGTCGCGATTGACGAGTGAGATGAACGTGCTCCCGTCACCGCGCTCCGCCAGCGTGTGAAAGAAGACCTTCTCCGAGTATCCCTGGACAGGCTCCGGGAAGCTCAAGCATTCCTCCACCCCCCGGCCCTTCCGTGCCTCATCGTCGCGGGGGACGCTTTTCGTGATAGGCCCTACAACCCTTGCCCCGGGGCCCAGAAGCGGGAAGCCGTAGTTGGAGTGATACAGGAGCATGAGAGGCTGAGGTGAGAAGCCCCGATTTCGCACCGTGTCGTGAATCCGCAGGCCCTTCGCGCCAAGACGGGTTTCGACCGTCCGCGTGAGGGAGAGGTTTTCCACCATGGCCTCGGCCTCCCGCATTGTGCCTTTCAGCCGGATCAGGAACTCATCGCCTTCCCATTCCTGGTCCACGCACAGGTTCTCCGCCGCGGCATTCGAAAGCCGTCCGTGGAGGCCGAAGGCCTTTCCCTGGTCGACACTGGGCGCGCCGGCGTTGGCAATCCCGCAGGTGGTGAGCATTCCCGCGTAGAATGAGCGGCGCCACTCCAGCTCCGCCTCCTCATAATAGGCAGGGGAGGTGATGCCGGTACCCGAGAAAAAGCCAATGGCCTTCCCCTTGTACGAGGCGAAGGGTATGTCCATGCCGCGGCCGGGAAGAACCGTGAAATTGAAGCCGCTGCCCGTGCTGACCTCAACCGCCCGCACGCCGTCCGCTTTTCCGTCCGTGAGGATCGAGCTTCGGGCGCCCGCCAGTTGATGAGGANNTCCCCTGCGCCAGGCTGAGGAGCGCCAGCCGCAGCGGCTGGGAATACGCGAAGCGGCCCTCGAGCACGGCGAGGCAGGCCGCCAGCGCCGTGAGCTCCTCGCGCGTCCATTTCCTTCCCGAATACCATGCCATGCCTGCCTCCGTTGATGATCGACTGAAGGAGAAGAATATCATTGCGGCGGCCGTATTTACAGAGCGTGCCGCACCGGCTATCCTCGTCAGAAGGGAGGGGAGAATAGACGTGACGCCGTTCGTGCATCTGCACTGCCATTCTGATTACTCCCTCCTGGACGGTGCATCTTCGATCGACGCGCTTGTGGCGCGGGCGAAGACGATGGAGATGCCGTGGCTCGCGCTCACCGACCACGGGAACATGTTCGGCGCGCTCGCGTTCTACAAGGAGTGCCGGGCCCGCGGCGTGCGGCCCATACTCGGGTCAGAGGTCTATACTGCCCCCGGTTCGCGCCTGGAGAAGTCGGGATCTGAGAAGGGGGTACGGCACCACCACCTGGTGCTCCTCGCCCGCAACCTTGCCGGCTACTCGAACCTCCTTGCGCTCAGCTCCCTCGGGTACACGGAAGGCTTCTATTACAAGCCACGAATCGACGACGAGCTGCTCGAGCGTCACCACGAGGGGTTGATCGCGCTGAGTGCCTGCCTGGCAGGGGACATTCCGGCGGCCATCCTCAATGGGCAGCACGAGGAGGCGCGGGCGCGGGCGCGGCACTACCGGGAGCTGTTCGGTCCGGACGGTTTCTACCTCGAGGTGCAGGACCACGGGATTCCCGAACAGGCGGTGGTAAACCGGGAGATCGTGAAGATCGCGCGGGAGACCGGTATTCCCATCGCGGCCACCAACGACATCCACTACACCGAGAAGGAAGATGCGCGGGCCCAGGACGTGCTGATCTGCATCGGCACCGGCAAGAAGGTCTCAGAGGGCTCGAGGATGAAGTTCGAGCATCCCGAGTTCTACTTCAAGTCCGGTGACGAGATGGCGCGGATCTTCTCCGGCTTGCCAGAGGCGATTTCCAACACCGTGCGGATCGCCGAGTCCTGTGCGCTGGAGCTTCCGGCGCTTCGGCCGCAGTTTCCCCTGTACGAGGTTCCCGCGGGACATACGCCGGAGGGGTACCTCACCGAGCTGGCCCGCAAGGGGCTTGCCGAGCGCTTCTCACCGGTGCCCGAAGCGGCGGCGAAGCGCCTGGAGTACGAGCTCTCCGTCATCACCTCCATGGACTTCACGGGGTACTTTCTCATCGTCTGGGATTTCATTCATTTCGCGAAGGAGCAGGGCATAGCCGTCGGGCCCGGGCGGGGCTCCGGGGCGGGATCCCTGGTTGCCTACAGCCTGAAGATCACGGACATCGACCCGCTGAAATACGGCCTGCTCTTCGAGAGGTTCCTCAATCCCGAGCGCGTCTCCATGCCGGATTTCGACATTGATTTCTGCCACCGACGGCGCGAAGAGGTGATCTCCTACGTCACGCGGAAGTACGGGGCGGACAAGGTCGGCCAGATCATCACCTTCGGCACCCTGAAGGCGCGCGCTGTCATCCGCGACGTGGCCCGGGTGCTCGATCTCCCCTACGACGAGGCAGATGCCATCGCGAAGCTCGTGCCCGAGGA
>PMZS01000076.1 GCA_003170115.1 Spirochaetaceae bacterium | reverse complement strand
GTTCGAGTCCGGCCGGGGGAGCAGAGTTGGACAGGCAGTCTCGGGATCCGGGGCTGCCTGTTTTGCTTTCTGGACCCTCCCGCCGATCTAGCGACGGGACTCCGTCAGGGGGAGTCTGAAAAGCAGCCGATGTCCGTTCGATCGATCGTTCATCCCCATATCTTGATATGTATGGAAGTATTGCTTCAGAAGTCCCGCTAGTGATATCCTGGGCCAATGGAGAAAGTCCAGTTTGAGTGGGATGAGAAGAAGGACAGGGAGAACCAGCGCAAACATGGTGTCTCATTCGCTCGGGCACAACACGCCTTTGGCGATCCTGATCGCGTCATTGCGGAGGACGTTGCCCATAGCCAGGTCGAACGACGATACTACTGCATGGGCAAGGTTGGCGATGGAATCATGACGGTTCGCTTCACGTATCGGAAGCACAAGATCCGGATTATCGGCGCCGGTTACTGGCGGAAGGGAAGGGACATATACCATGCAGAAAGGCCGTAAATACACTGACGAGCCGTTGGGTGAAATCCAGGTGATCAAGGATTTTCTGCCTGCCCCATCTGAGCTGGTCTACAAGGAAGACACGGTCAAGGTTACCCTCGGGCTGAGTCGGCGGAGCGTGGATTTTTTCAAGAAGCAAGCGAAGAAGCACGAGACGCAGTACCAGAAGATGATTCGTCGCTTGCTGGATCTGTACGTCGACCGACAAGGGGAATAAGACGCGCTGCTGCGCGACAGGTGCGGCGAGAACCCTCGACGGCAGGTTCTGGGAGAAGGCGCCACCGAGGCGGCAACTCCAGAGCGTCCTCGATCAGAGGCGGTCAGGCTGCTGTTAAGCACCTGGCCGGCCATTCGACTCGGGCCGGGGGAGCGAAATCAGAATCGAACGAGGCTTTTCAAGACAACCCTTGGAGAGCCTCTTTCGTCTCGGATATCGCCGTGCGCATGACGGCATGGACCCCCCTGAGATGAGAGACAGCTACCCGGCGCTCTGCAATTCCTCTCTAAGGATGCGGCGAAGGGTCTTCGCGTCCAACGGGTGCTCGGATCTTTCCAGATGTTCCCGAAGGGCATCGTTTATCATGGTCTGGTACCCCCGGCCAGCGGCATCTGCACGGCTGCGGAACTCCTCCAGAATCTTGTCGTCAATGTAGATGCTGATTCTGGTCTTCCCCTTTTGAGGGATCACCGCCCCCCGCCTTGATTTGCTGAAGTCATATTCCTTCCTCATAGGCATTTCTCTCTCTCCCGGTTGCGGCCCGGGCTGATATCAAGCGGAAGTTCTCTCCGCGGTGGGTGTATACGACGACAAAAGTACGTCCGGCCAAATCTGTCCCCACAGACACAAACCGTTGCTCGCCTCGAGCCTCCCTATGTTGGCTCTCGTATACATACATTATACATATATCAAGTGCCAAAGCAACAAGTCGCGAACTGGCTCGCCCGGACCCACTCCGCCCCTTGAAAACGCATGGCCGCCAACGGTTGTAGCTCGGTTGGCAGGTCCTCGGGACCGCGCAGCTCCTCCCGGCTTATGCCAGGGAGGTAGAACAAGGGAATGCGGTCCGGGGGCCATCCACGGCAAGCACTCGCGCTTCGACACAGGCCAGCCAGAGCGCTGGCCCCCGGCGTCCGGACGGATCGTAATCGCCGAACACATACAGCTCGGGCATTATCTCCTTCAGGGTTTCGACAACGCGCAGCCATTCGTTTTCTTTACCCATGCGCACCTACGATTCCTGTCGCTCGATGATGCCGACAATCTCCGAGGCCACGTAGACACGGTTGCGCCGCCGACCCGTTGCTTCCCGGATGATTCCTCTCTCTACGAGCTTGTCGATATTGAGCTGGGCCGATCGAGGCGTGATCTTCATGCGTTTGCATACGGCGGGATTCGTGATTGCGGGAAAACCGAAAAGCTCGTCTATAAGTTGGAGCAGAAGCGCCGAGGCCCGCGCCTGCTGCACTTGCGAGCGGTAGGCCTGCCTGAGAGCCAGGAGTCGATCGATTCGCTGGATCGCATCGGCCGATTGGACGGCCACGGCCTTGAGAAAGTACCTGATCCACTCTTCCCATTCCCCTTTCTGGCTCACCGCCAGGAGGTGCCGATAGTATTCGTCCCTATGGCGCTCGAAATATGAGCTGAGACACAGAAGCGGCTGAGGCAGCAGCTTGTCGGCACAGAGGAGAAGGCTGACCAGGAGCCTCCCGACCCGTCCGTTTCCGTCCAGGAAGGGGTGTATCGCCTCGAACTGGTAATGAACGAGGGCAAGGCGGATCAGCGCCGGCATCTCGGATGGGGCGTGCAGATATTTCTCGAAGCTGTCCAGCGCAGCCCGCATCTCATCGACCGGCGGCGGCACGAAGGTCGCATCATTGAGCAAACAGCCCGAAGGACCAATCCAGTTCTGGGAGCGTCGAAACTCGCCCGGGGTCTTGCTATCTCCGCGCACTCCTGCCATCAGACGTTGATGGATTTCCCTTATGAGCCGAAGGGACACAGGCAATGTGGCAAGTCGGGCAAGCCCGTATTCCAGAGCCTGAACGTAGTTCGATACTTCGCGAACATCGGGAATTTCTTTTTCGCCTAGTTGCGCCGCTTCAAAAAACAGGAGATCCGAGAATGACGCCTGGGTTCCCTCGATCCGGCTTGAAAGAACGGCCTCCCGGCGGAGGAATGGACCGATCAGGAGATGGGGGTTGGGCAGGGTCCTGGCGATACCGGCCAGCTCACTAAGTGCCCGGTCCGCTGCCGAAAGGTCCTTAACAGTCGGTAGCGACAACTCGATCCCGGGCTCGAGTGGATTCGGCGAATAGGCCAGATAGCCCCGATCTGTATGCAGAAGTTTTCCGCTCTTGCCATCGATGAAGTCAGCTACGTCCAATTGCTATACCG
>PMZS01000086.1 GCA_003170115.1 Spirochaetaceae bacterium | reverse complement strand
TCAGATATCACGACGCGTCTTTTATTCCCTTATTGCATGCGATGTGAATCGATGAGATTTGGGACACCGAAGCGGCTATCGCCAAAACTATGGCAGTCTAGTGTCGAATTGCTGTTGCAGACTTGTGGAGGAGATTTTTCCGAAAGTTGTGAAAGCAGTAGTCTAGAAGACCTTGGTTTCCACGGCCTCGACGATCCGCGCCTTTGGGTTCGCTATTATCTTGCCCTCGACGCGACCCCATGCGACACGCACTGCGGCGAGCAGAGCCTCCGCCTCACGCTGGGTGTCGAATTCAAGGTCGATCATCGCGTATTGCGAATCGTCGACCGGGCGCAGAACCCAACAGCGGCGGACGCCTGACTTCTGTCGGCCAACGGGATCAACGTCAAAAGTCTTCTTCCAGGCGTCGAAGTCGGGGACTGGGTGTTCCATCCGCAGTATATGCACTCTGGTCAACTCCCTTGAAAACAACCTTCTGCCTGTGAGTAACCAGTGAACAGCGACACAAGAAACATGCGAACCGCAATCGCGGAATGCAACAAGCATCGCGACGTCCGGCCGGATCTTGGCTCTGCCCGGGCTTTCACGTTGGTTGAAGGCGTCCGCCTGCGCCAAGCAGGGGGAGTGGCCACTTGCAGGAATGGGCATGAAGCTGGTCCCATGTACTGACGCCTTCGCGTTCCTTGCAACCGCTCGTGGGACCACCTCATCCTGCGCCCGCCTGCAAAAAGGCTCCGCTGGGGAAGCTATTCCGGGGCGAGCGAGGTTCCGTGGGGGTTCGTCGAGAGGGACATAGTCTTTGGGACAAGCAGTTGTCGCCCCCCGGCCTATTGCCGAGCAGGAATCGTCTCACCGGGCACGAAGTACACGTAGTCTCGGAACTTTTCCCTGGGATTCCCATCACCGTAGGGGTGCTTCTCGTTGGCGTTCGCGTGGCAGGTAATGCAGAAGTTGCCCATGAAAACAGACTCTTTGCCGTCTGGAAGATCACGGGTAATCCAGAGCCAACCTCCCTGAGCGTGAGGGTCT
The DNA here is from genome assembly GCA_003170115.1 of Spirochaetaceae bacterium. GTDB lineage: Bacteria > Spirochaetota > Spirochaetia > SZUA-6 > Fen-1364 > Fen-1364. The sequence goes on along the minus strand of PMZS01000086.1, from coordinate 4,817 downwards.
TTGGGTGTCTTCACCATGATGGTGAGTTGAATGGGCTTCTCGCCCGCGGCAGGCTTGGGCGTCTTGTAGACTTTCTTGACAATCACAGTGCCTTCGGGAAAGTCCCAATGAAGGTTGCCGCCCTCCATGGTTGGCGTCACCCTGAAGCCAATATCGTTCATTCGAGGAATGGGGTGAACCAAACAACGAACGCCTCAGCGAACGGGCGCCTGGGTGCGCAGACAGCACACGCGCCCTCCCGTTCACCCGGATGAAATCAGCCCTTCTGGCGCAGGGCCTTCACTGCCTTCGTGAGGCGATCTCCGAAGTCCTTGTCCGCGGAGCGGAAGGCGCTGATGCTCTTCTCTATTATTTCTTCGCGGCCCACGCGTGAGAGGCTTCCCGAGATATTGTCCACGAGCCGTTTCTTCTCCTCCTCGCTCATCAGTCGGTAAAGATCGCCTGCCTGCACGAAATCGCTGTCCTCCTTGTGGTGTTCCCAGGCAAATGAGCCAGTTGCTCCGTGGAGCTCCAGAGGCGCATACAGCGCGTCATTCGTTTGTGCAGGTCCCCCGAAGCTGTTTGGCTCGTAGTTTTTGGCGCGGCCGGCGTTGCCGTCAAATCTCATATGCCCATCTCGGCCGTAGTTGCAGGATTCAGCCGCATGGGGCTTGTTGACGGGAAGCTGCGTGTGGTTGGTGCCAAGGCGGTAGCGGTGTGCGTCTCCATACGCGAAGAGCCGGCCTTGAAGCATCTTGTCGGGCGACGGCCCGATTCCCGGGACGAAGTTGGCCGGGTCGAAGGCAGCCTGTTCAATCTCGGCGAAGTAATTCTCGGGGTTTCGGTTGAGAACCAGCGTGCCCACCTCGATGAGCGGGTAGTCCTTCTGTGACCATACCTTGGTCAGGTCAAAGGGGTTGAATCTGTACCTGGGGGCATCGGCAAAGGGCATGATCTGCACTTTCACCGTCCAGGAGGGGAACTCCTTGCGTTCAATGGCGTGCAGAAGGTCGAGGTGGCAGTAGTCGGGGTTCTCCCCCGCGATCTTCGCGGCTTCCTGGGCAGTCAGGCATTTGATCCCCTGGTCGCACTTGAGATGGTACTTGACCCAGACGCCTTCGCCTTTGGCGTTCATCCACTGGAAAGTGTGCGAGCCGAAGCCATCCATGTTTCGATAGCTTGCGGGAATGCCGCGGTCGCCGAAGAGCCACACGAACTGGTGCGTCGTCTCCGGGGAAAGGGAGAAGAAGTCCCACACGTTGTCGGGTTCCTGGACATTGGTGTAGGGATCGCGCTTCTGCGAGTGAATGAAGTCGGGGAACTTCAGCGGGTCGCGCAGGAAGAAGATTGGCGTGTTGTTCCCGACAAGGTCGTAGTTCCCGTCCTCGGTGTAGAACTTGATGGCAAATCCTCTCGGGTCGCGCACGGTGTCTGCAGAACCCTTCTCGCCTGCCACCGTGGAGAAGCGCAGGAGGACTTCCGTGCGCTTTCCGACCTTCGCGAGAAATCTGGCCCTGGTGTAGCGACTGACATCTTTGGTCACCTCGAAGGTACCGAAGGCGCCCGATCCCTTGGCATGCACCACCCGTTCGGGAATCCGCTCACGCTCGAACCGCGCCAGTTTCTCGATCAGGAGATGATCCTGCATCAGCACGGGTCCGCCTGGCCCCGCGGTCTGCGAGTTCTGGTTGTCAGCAACCGGCGCACCGGATTCGGTGGTCAGGATTTTTCGGTCTGCCATAACGTGTTCCTCCCTCTCAGAGATCGAAGGCATGAGATCGACTTTTCAGAAAAGGACCAGAACGATGCGCCGCGCGATTCCGAGAACTGCCCTGTTATTCGGAACGATTCCTATTATGAGACAGGAACGCCGATCCGTCAAGCCTTTTCGCGCATTTCGGGCATAACCCGTAGAACTCGATCTCGTGCCTGCTCACCTTGAATCCGAGGGACGTGTCGGGCAAGGCATTCAAGCTCTGGTCGGGGGGTACATCGAGGTCCATGATCGAATCGCACCTTTCGCAGATGAAGTGATAGTGGGGGTTTACGTTGGCATCGAGGTGATCAAATGTGCTTCCGAATGCAATCCTGCTGATGAGTCCCTGCTGGATGAGGATGCCGATGTTCCTGTACACGGTTCCCAGGCTGAGGTTGGGGAATTCTTTGCGCAGCCTGCCATGGAGCCAGTTCGCCGTCGGGTGTGCCTCTGTGGAGCGGAGCAGCTCGAGTATCCTTTCCCGTTGTCTGCTTCGCCTGCGTGGCATCTGCATCTCTTGCAACTTGCGGGGGCCTTTCATCAGCGTTTCCCGGAACCATTTCCATCATAGCACACACGCCGATAAAACGCGTGCGACGTGTGCCGACCACACGGTCCCACCCGGACCCTGCCCGCAGTCCCTGGGAAAGGGGCGAGAGCTCTCACCGCACGCTTTCCCGACTCTCCACCCCTGTTGATTTCGCCCGCCTCTTTTGATTATATTCTATGTAACGTTCAGCGTGCTGGAGGATTCAAAAATGGAAACCCAAGAAAACTCCGAAGCGAATCTGCCGGACCTTGGCTCTCTGGGCGCTCACCAGTCCATCATTCTCGTCGCCGATGATGAGGTGATGATTCGCAATCTTGTGACGATTCTGTTGCAGGCAAGAGGGTATGTCGTTCTTTCCGCTGCTGATGGTCAGGAAGGACTGGAGCTTTCACGCAAGTACCCTGGAACAATAGATCTGGTAATCACCGATGCGGAGATGCCCCGGCTCAATGGCATGAACCTTTGTGCTCACTTGCTCGAAGAGCGACCTGGAATCAAGGTACTCGTGATGTCGGGGGCGGACATGAGCGAAATCGTCCGCCAGAATGCCAATTTGCCTTTCCTGCCCAAACCTTTTGATGGGGAGGCGCTGCTGGCAAGAGTTCGTTTGCTCCTGGGCGTTCCCGTGCAGTCGCCGAAGCACGAATAAATCAGAACGAAGAATCCCCCGTGTAGTGATCCAGCATCATTCTGGCGCGCTTGTCGTCGGGGTTCAGCTCCACCGCCTTGCGGAAGCTCTGGATGGCCTCGAAGTTCTTGTACAGCCCCGCGTAGGCCTCGCCAATCAGGAAATGCGCTTCCGCAAACTCAGGGCTCATCTTGACGAGCTCGTCCAGGAGCGGGAGCGCTTTCGCATGCTCATTGCGCTTCATGTAGAGCTGGGCGAGGAAGAAGTTGGCCAGCAGTGATTCCTCCGACTCGCGGCGGAGGATGGAAAAGGATTCCAGCGCTTTCTCGTCGTTTCCGATGAAGTTGTTGATCAAGCCCATCCAGTAGTAGGACATCACATGGGTGCCGCACTCCGCCTCTACGTTCTTTGTGAACGCATTCAGGGCTTCGCTGAGCTTTCCCATCCTCACGAAGCAGACTCCGAGCTTGTACCAGGCCTGGCACATGCCCGGGGCGATCTTCAACGCCTTCTCGTAGTGCTCGGCCGATTTTCCCAGGGTGCCATGCGAATACAGGAGGTTTCCCAGCAGGACGTGCAGAGAGGCATCATTCGGGTTCTTTTCCAGCAGGTCGTTCATGGCCTTCAGGGATTTCTCGCGGTCCCCCTCCATGTAGGTGCGCATTCCCGAGATGAACTCCTGCCCGGTATGAAAAGAATCCATGATCCGCCTCCTTATGAGCCGCGCGACGCCCGCAGTGTGCGCAGACTACCACTATTGACCCGCTTTGAGAATAGAGTCGCGTCAGAACCCAGTGGTCGTCAGGGTGCCAATGAACGAAAGCAATGGCGAGGGAAACACGCCGAGGGCAACCACGATGAGGGTGAGCGCGGCGAGGGCCGCGGCGGCCAGCAGCGGCACGCGGGCCGAGCTCGCGGCATACCGCGATACAAGCGCCATGGGCACGCCAGGGGCAGGTTCGCCATCGCGCTCCGTGAAGCCACGGAACATCGAAGAGACGATCTTCAGGTAGTAGAAAATAGAGATCGTTCCATTCACGGCAAGAATGACCGCGAGTATCCACAACTCCGCCCCGGCGCCGGCCCGGAGGATGATGAACTTGCCCATGAACCCCGCCGTGAGCGGCAGGCCGGCCAGCGACAGCAGCATTGCGGTGAGGGCGGCCGCGAGCCACGGCCGGCGACCTGCCAGACCGCGGTACTCCTCCAGGCTGTCCGCATCGCGGTCGGGACCGGAGAGCTCCGTGATCGCGGCGAATGCCCCGAGCGTCGTGGCGAAATACGCGACGAGGTAGAACGCGATTGCGCGCAGGGCCTCGGTGCCGCCGGCGAGGAACGCCACGAGGATGTAGCCGAGGTGGGCAATGGAGGAATAAGCGAGGATGCGCTTGACGTTGCTCTCCCGCAGGGCAAGGATGTTCCCGGCGAACATGGACAGGCCGGCAATGGCCGCAAGGATCCATGGGAAGGCCGCGGAGACGGCTCCCGTACCCTCCCTTGCAAGGCCGTTCACTCCACCCGTGCCGACCAGCGCCGGGGCGAATGCGCGCGCGAGGACGACTACCATGGCGCCCTTGGAGACCGTGGCGATGAAGNNAGACATCCGGCGTCCAGAGGTGGAACGGGACGACGGCCAGCTTGAACCCGATTCCCACCAGCATCATGCCCAGGCCCACGGGGGCGAGCAGGCTCTGTCCCGGTCCGCCCTCGGCCAGACGCGCCAGTTCCATGGTGCCCGTGTCAGCATAGAACAGCGCCATGCCGAAGAGGAGGAACGCGGAGGAGGCGCCGGCGATGACCAGGTACTTGATCGCCGCTTCAGTGCCTGTGCCGCTTTCACGCCGCCACCCTATCAGGGCGTACAGGGAGACGCTCATCAGCTCGAGCCCCAGGAAGAAGGAGGC
>PMZS01000093.1:1745-7101 GCA_003170115.1 Spirochaetaceae bacterium | reverse complement strand
CTTCCTCGTCGGAAGCGGTCACGGGCTTGCCCGTGACGAGGCGGAGCTCCGCTTTCCCCCCACATTGACAGATCGGCCATTCCGGGGGACACGTACACTCCCTGCTCTTCTCGCGGAAGAACCTCTTCACGATCCTGTCCTCGAGAGAATGAAATGTGATGACCCCGACGCGCCCCGCCGGGGCGAGCACCCGCACCGCTTCGGCAAGGCCGTCCTGGAGCTGCTCCAGCTCGCGGTTCACGGCGATCCTGAGGGCCTGGAACGTACGAGTCGCGGGGTGAATCCGGCCATGGCGGTACTTGCCGGGGACAGCCGCCGCGACCACCGTCGCGAGGCGCGCGGCGCTCGTGAACGGCTCACGGGAGCGCTCCCGGATCACGCGCGAGACGATGGAGCGCGCATAGCGCTCCTCGCCGAACGTGAAAAGGATGCCCGCAAGCTCGGCGGCGTCCGAGGCGTTCACGATGTCCGCCGCCGTCGTGGGCAGATCCGGGGACAGCCGCATGTCCAGGGGCTCGTCCCGGTCGAAAGAAAAGCCGCGGCCGGCCGCCTCGTAGTGAAACCGGGAAATACCGAGATCCATCAGCACGAGGTCGGGGCCCGGACCTGCCGGGTAGTCCTTGAAGAAACGGCTGTACCAGGAATTGACGAAGCGCATCCGCTCGGCGAATGGTCGAAGCCTTTCCCGGGCGGTTGCGAGTATGGCCGGGTCGGCATCCACACCGATCACGGACAACCCCGGGTATCGCTCCAGGAACGCGAGGCTGTGCCCGCCTTCGCCGAGCGTTGCATCGACGAACAGTCCTCCGTCGGAAGGGGGAACGAGAAACTCGAGCACTTCCTTCATTAGTACGGGCCGGTGGACTATCACAGGGTGATCCTTCCCCCGAGCTTTTCCGCTGCTTCCTTGAACTTCGCTTCGTTCTCGTCCAGGTAGGCCTGGTAGGAGCTTTCCGACCATATCTCCATGTACTTCTTGAGGCCGAGGATGATGCATTCCTTCTTCAGATCCGCATACTCCCGCAGGGTCGGGGGCACGACGATCCTGCCGGCCTTGTCGATCTCGGTCTCCTGCGCGGGAGCTATCATTCGTCGCTGGATGAGACGCGATTCCTCCTGAAACAGCGAGGTCGAGCCGATGAGCTTTTCGGAGAAGGATTTCCATTCCTCGGGCGGAAAGAACCACAGGCAGTTCTCGACTCCGCGTGTCAGGATCACGACATTGCCGGTCACTTCTGCCCTCATGCGGGCCGGAATGAGGAGCCTCCCCTTTTCGTCGAGTGAACAGCGGAATTCGCCTGTAATCATGGTCTACTTCACCACTTTTCCCTAATCTCTCCCACTTTTTCCCACCTCCACGGCCACATAATACCCCTCAAAGAGGAGATGTCAACCATGGCAATAAGACAAAAAGGTCAGGTATTGAAGATAATTATCGGAACTATGAAACCTTTGTATAGTAGTTGGCATAATTTGACAGAGAGGAAGCACTTGGCTATGCTGGGACCGGAGAAAAGCAGCGTGTCGCTCTACCGGGTTCACTTCAAGTGGAAAGAGAAAGAGGTCGAGCTCACCGCGAAAAGCCTCGACCTCACGCATCCCTACTTCGTCTCGATCAAGAACCTCGTTTTTTCAACCGAGCCGAAGCTCGTGATCAATCCCGCGGAAGAAGAGACGCGAAAGACCTTCGGCGCGTCGGATCACCTGATGATCCCGTTCCAGACGGTGATCCTCATAGAGGAGCTCCCCGATACCGCGGTGGGCAAGGTGATGCCCTTCGAGCTTGTCGAGGGATCGGAGTAGGAAATGATTGAAATAGCGGCCTTTTCCGATTAGAATCTGAAATACGTGGTGCGAACGATCACGATCGTCTACCCGGAAGGAGACAGCAGGGAGATCGAGCACGATCTGCGGGTGAACCAGCTCGTGGATCTGAACGGCAACCCGCTTCCGCTCCCGTTGCCGAGCGCCCGGATGATCGTCTACCGCGTGTGGAAGGTTTCAACCCAGGCGGAACGTCATGAAGAAAGCGTTTTCTACCACCTTGAGCTTGTCACGCGGCCCGAGCTGGAAAACGCAACCCTGAGAGGAGAATGATCCATGTTCCAGAGAAAAAATATCTCCAAGGACGAAGTCCTCCTTTCGGTTACAGGCTCGCTGTCCGGGGAGAATACGAACGAGTTCCACCGGCAGGTGGAGGAGCTTGCGGCCGGTTCCTATTCGGTCATTTCCCTCGACCTCTCCCACACGGACGCAATCAACTCCTCAGCCCTGGGAAAGATCCTCCTTTTCAGAAAGAAACTCGCCGAGCAGCAGAGAACGCTCCGGATCGAGGGCTGCAGTGACTCTCTTTACAAGACTTTTCAGATGATCAAGTTCGATACTTTGATATCTATCAAAAAATAGGATATTTAGTTAATTTCTTACCGCAAAAACCATAACAACATCGCCAAAACCCCACATTTTTGCCATTTTGTCCATGGGCCTCTTGATGAATTTTGGCGCCGTTCCAATCGCCAGGCCTCCCCAAGTAACGCTTTGCCGTACATCGAATCCAGACTCACGCACCAGACTCTGCAAGGTCTTCCTCGAAAACAGAACGAGGTGATCCGCGATTGCGGACCTCCAGGCCTTCCCGAACAGACGGGCCTGGAAGCCGTCGATGTTGGGCGTCGTGATAAGCGCGTATCCGCCCGGGGCCAGGATTCGTCTTACTTCCGCCAGGAAACCGCGCGGATCCGGCACGTGCTCGATGAGGTGGGAAAAATGCACGGCCCCGAAGTTTTCGTCGGGAAAGTGCGCCTCCTCGAGTGTTCCCGGGAATATGTCGACGCCCCGGTGTNNATTCGGCCGACTCCCCGCAGACATCAACGCCCCGAACATCCCAGCCCTCCATTTTCATCCATTCAATCAGCATGCCTGTCGCACATCCTATATCCAGGAACGTGCGGGGAGTCTGGAGCCCGGCAGCCCGCTCCTGGAAATGGATGTCTTTCATGCCCAGCCGCATCAGGCCGAAAAAGTTGCTCTCATTGGCCAGCTCGTAGGAGAAGTAGTCCGCGCCGTAGCGCCTGCGCAGATCTTCGAACATGGGGCGGGGGTTCTGAAAGACAATGTCACAGTCCCGGCAACGGTCGAATCCGAAGCCATTGCATGCAAGAAATGGACGGGACCGGGCGCTCCCGCAGCAGGGGCAGGGCACGGTTACCTGCCGCTCATCCCCAGGGACGGACGAATATGTCTTGGGCATCGATTCCTCCTACTCGTGGACGGAGAAAGAAATGATCTTCACCGCCTCGTTGCCGGCAAGGTCGCGCGCCACGAGGCGCAAGCTCGACGCGCCGGAGCGCAGCTCCACCGTCCCGCAACGGAGGATTCCGGCGGAGTCGTAGACCTGGCCGCGCGACAGGGTGGTCCCGCCGAGGACCGCCTTCCCCCCCGCCACCTGCAGCGAGTCAAACGAGATCCGGAAGACTTCCACGCCGTCGACGGACACGCTCACGCTGGCAGGGGCCAGGGGCCAGCTGAAAGCGACGTCCTCGCGCAAGTCGTAGACCTCGGCGAGGATATCGATGCGCCCTGGTTTCAGGGTTGCGCCGTTTTCCAGGGGCAGCCGCAGATCGCCCAAGGCGGCCAGAACATGCCGTATCACGGGCGGCTGGCGATCCCGCAGGGGCGGCAGGAAGGCGAGCGGGTTCACCGTGGAGCCGGCCTCTTCGTCAAAGACCGTGAAATGCAGATGCGGCCCGTTCGCATGACCCGTGTCTCCAATGATCCCCAGCCTGTCCGCGGGAACATAGGCGGCGCGTTCAGGGCCGAGGCTCCCGTTCTGCAGGTGGCCGTAGAGGGAGAGGATGTCCTGGTCGTGGTGGAGGACGACGAAAGTGCCGAGCCCGCGCGGCAGGGATGAGTAGTCGGAAGCCTCGTCGAAGCGGAACACGAGCTCTCCCGGCAGTACCGGGTGCACGTCCTGGTTTCCCCCGCCTATGTCGATCCCGTTGTGGAAGTGATCGCCCCGGTCTTCCCCGAACGTGCCCGTGATGATCTTCGCGGCAACAGGCCAATCAAGCGCCCACGCGGGGGGCCGCGCGGAGATGAGCACCGCGCACGCGGCAATCACCCGCACCAGATGCGCCTGTGTGAGTCTCATGTTCACCTCGCCTCGATGTCGATCCGCAGGAGCTGGCCGTCCCATCCCAGAAGGAGCTGGCCGTCGATGTTTCCCAGGTACAACTCGCGCGCCGGAAACTCCTCGCGGTAGACGGCACCCCCTGACGGCGGCTCGATCGCGATCTGAGCCCGGCCGCCATCCCTCGATGCGAGCGCCACAAGCCTGCCGTGGCCGGGGAAAGCGGCTCCCGCGAGCCTTCCCCGAAGGCTCACCCAGCGGAGGCTCTGCCCTGCCGGCTCGAACAGGCCCGCACCAGATCTTCCCTCGAAGTAGAGATACCGCGAATCCGGGGAGAACCCCATGCGGACCTCGCGGCGGTAATCGGAGGAAAGACCCAGCGTGGCCAGCGGCGCGTACCCGGCGCTCTGTCGACTGAGCACAGTGAGATGCTGCGGCCCGATGCCGCACACGGCGGCAATAAGCGACCCGTCCGGGGCCGCGGCAGTTCCCAGGATTACCGGGATCCTGCTCCCTCCCGGAGAGTACTCGAAAAGGGGGAAGCCCTGCGTGTTCATGAGAAGCAGGGATCCGTTGAGCAATCCCACCACCAGCAGGTCCCCCTGGACAGAGAGCGTCGTCATCAGGGCCGGAAAATCCCGCTCCCAGAGCACCGCTCCGGCCTTGTCGAGCTCGATGATGCCGGAAAGATCGCTCTTCACGTTGAAAAGCCGTCTCCCCTGAGGGCCGACAAGGGGGTACCCGCTGCCGGAGAAGCTCGAGAGGCGCTTGCCTGAGGTGTCCTGGAGAATCCAGTCCGTGCCGAGCCGGGTGTAGTTCACGAAGGAAGTTTCCGAGAGGGCGACACCATACAACGCGGTGCCGGCGTACTGGACCGATCCGTCTCCCTGCACGTAGCCGAATCGGCTGCCCAGCTGGAATTGCCATGACGGGCGCCTCGTTTCCGAGGGGGGAGAGCTTGTTGCGGGGGGAACNNCAGGGGATAGGGGAAAAAAAGGAAATAGAATACGATGAGCAGAACTGCGGCGAAGAGGACGCGCGCTGGTCGTTTCTTTCTCACGGAAGAGGCCACTCTCGACGTTCCTTCGACCGGCCCCATCCTAGTCACGCCAGGGGGTGCCTGTCAATGCTGAAGCACGATGCGCGCGCGCTGATCGGCCGGGCCCGCGATGCGGCCCGGTTCAGCTACTCTCCCTACTCGGGTTTTCCCGTCGGCGCCGCCCTGCT
>PMZS01000093.1:0-1731 GCA_003170115.1 Spirochaetaceae bacterium | reverse complement strand
TGCGGCGCCTGCCGCCAGGCGCTCAGCGAGTTGTGCCCGCCCGACATGCCGGTGTATTTCGCCGGAAAAGACGATACGCACGTGGAGACGACAATCGGCGGGCTCCTGCCTCACGATTCGCTGCACGATCTGAAGCAACGCGGCTGAAGCCTCTCTATCGCTTGGGGTTCCCGCCGTCTCCTTCGGAGCCGCGCTGCCGCCCTTCGCTATGGATGCCGCGCATCTATCGCTTGGGCTTCTCCTCGGCTTTCTTCAGGTCGTTTTCCATTTTCGACCGCCAGATGTCCGATTTCTTCTTCACCACGTCGGCCTGGTCGCTCTCCCCCAGCACGATGTGCAGGCGTCGAACGGCCGACAGGAAGTTGATCGCGGCCTTGATGTCGTCGATGCGCTGTGTGGAAAGCTCGTACTTTTCCCGGTATCTGTCGGCGGCCTGCTGGAGCACTTCGCGGGCCATTGCGAGGTGCGCGATCCGCGCGGAGTACCCTTCCGACCGGGGATCCATGCCCGCAATGAACGTCCTCAGGTTCAGCATGTTCTTCGCGACCGCCGCGAACCTTCCCTCCAGGTCGACGAAGGACCACTTCCACTTGGAGTTGTCCCCGTACCCCTCCTTCAGCGAATCGATAGTGAAGCCCATCTTGCGCACCAGGTTGTAGCGGCTCTCGTCTGAAAAGGCCGTGATGGCTTCAAGCCCCTGCTCGTAGTCCGAGAAGGGAGCGTCGACGTACGCGGAGACGATCTCTTCCAGGTAGATGATGGCCTTGTAGATGCACTTGCGCCCCTCGTTGAGGAACGCCTCGTTCTTCACGCCGAGGAACGACATGGAGAGGGAGCTCATGAGAAGGTAGCTCGCCACGATATTGAGATTCTCCTCCGCCAGGGCGAGCTTCTGGTAGCTGGCGCCGGCCGGGTTGCGGGCGATGACTTCCTTGACGGTCTTTTCCTTGTTCAGCGTCGCTTCGATGCCGTTCTTGTAGTCCTGGATGTACTCCGTGTAGCGGCGTCGCGCCTCATCGCTGGGCTTCTTCATCACGCCTCGTCCCTTCCCGTGCCGTACTTCGCGAGAAGCTCACCCGCGTGCTGCAGGGAGAGCTCTCCCTTTCGGTCACCGGCCAGCATCCGTGCGATCTCCTCCTTCCGCGCGGCGCCCGTGACCTTTTCCACCTTCGTGACCGTGCGACCTCCCTGGGTCATCTTCTCGATCCTGAGATGATTATCGGCGCGAACGGCGATAGTAGCGAGATGCGTGATGCAGAGCACCTGTTTGTGACGGGAGAGCGCCGAGAGCCGTTCCCCGACTGACAGCGCGATTTCCCCCCCGATGCCCGCATCCACCTCGTCGAAGATGAGGGTGCTCACGTGATCGGACTCGGCGAGAACCCCCTTGATGGCGAGCATCACGCGCGAAAGCTCGCCGCCGGAGGCGATCGACCGCAGGCGCTTGAACGGCTCACCGAGGTTGGGCGAAATGACGAACTCGATGGCATCCTTCCCCCAGGGCGTGAGCACCGGCGTTCCATCCGCCCGGGCGGCATCCGCGATGAGGACCCGGAAGCTCACTTTGGGCATGCCCAGCGCGCGCAGTTCTTCCTCGATCTTCTTCTGTAAAACGAGGCTTCCCTTCTTGCGCCTCTCCGAGAGCTCCCGCGCCACCTCGGCGATCTGCTTTTCCGTGCGCGCGATCTCGGCTTCGAGGTTCTTCTTCTCCTCTTCCCAGTTCTCCATCCC
>PMZS01000348.1 GCA_003170115.1 Spirochaetaceae bacterium | reverse complement strand
CCGGAGTGTGCCGGACAAAAGTGCCCTGTCCGACGGAACGCTCGAAGAGGCCGTGGGCCGTCAGTGCCAGGATAGCGTTGCGAACCGTGGTCCGGCTCACGTCCAGCTCCACCGCGAGCTCCCTCTCCGAGGGTATCCGTGCGCCGACCTGCCAGACCGCCGACTCGATACGGCTCAGGAGGAACGACTCCACCTGCGCCTGCATGGAATCCTTTGTGTTCTTCCGAATAGTCTGGCTCTGCCCCTGTGTAAGGTCTTTCCGCATATTGGTTACAACCAATTACAACCATTACCATATGAGCGTGGTCCTGTCAAGCTTTTTTTCGCGACCGGTTTCTGGCTTATACGCTATAGTACTGTCCATGCGGAAATCCCGGTACCGCAGGATCATGCGGTTTTTCTCCGGCGTCATGGCCCGGGAGCTGTGGTGGGACGTCCTGCTTCCCAAGGCGGGGCTGGGCGCGATCTCGCGCCGGACCCGCAAGGCTCGGATGCGCCGGATTGCCATACGCTACCGGACCCTTGCGATCCGCATGGGCGGCGTACTCATCAAGGTCGGCCAGTTCATGTCCTCCCGCCTGGACGTCATGCCTCGCGAGATCACCTCGGAGCTGGCGGGACTCCAGGACGAGGTGGGCGCAGAGAGCTTCGCGGCAATCCGCGGGGAGGTGGAGGCGGAGTTTGGCGGGCCGCTGCACACCAGGTTTTTCGAATTCGATCCCGTCCCGTTGGCATCCGCCTCGATCGGGCAGGTACATCGGGCGCGATTGTGCGCGGCAACGTCGGACGGCGAGCCCTGCCCGCAAGTGGTCGTGAAGGTCCAGCGTCCCAGGATCCAGCAGATCGTGGAGGCGGACCTCGCCGCCATCCGTAAGGCCGGGTCATGGCTCCAGCGCTTCAGGTCCGTGCGGCGTCACGCGAACGTGCCCGCGCTCATCGAGGAGTTCAGCAGGTCCCTCTACGAGGAACTGGACTATCTGAATGAAGGGAAGAACGCGGAACGATTCGCGCAGAATTTCGCCGGCCGGCCCGACGTGGTGGTGCCGAATGTGGTCTGGAGCCACACGACGAAACGCGTCCTCACGCTGGAGGACGTGGGAGCGATCAAAATCACCGACTACGGCGCAATAGAAGCGGCGGGGATAAGCCGGGCGGAGGTCGCCGACAAGCTTCTCGACGTGTATCTCAAACAGGTGTTCGAGGACGGCTTCTTCCACGCGGACCCGCACCCCGGCAACCTCTTCGTGCTGCCCGCGCCGACGCGGCCGCACGGAGGGCCGCGGGGCTGGAAGCTCGTGTTCGTGGACTTCGGAATGACGGGTACCCTTTCCGCGGAGGCCTTCAGCGGATTGCGGGAGGTTCTTCTTGCCGTGGGCACGCGGGACGCCTCCCGGCTCGTGCGCGCCTTCCAGAGGCTGCAGGTGCTGCTTCCGGGAGCGGACCTGGACCTTCTCGAGCGCGCCTGCAAGAGGGTTTTCGACACCCTCTGGGGAAAATCAACTCGTGAAATGATGCGGATGAGCACGGCCGATTTCAGCGCGTTCGTGGAGGAGTTCGGCGAGCTGCTGTATGAGATGCCTTTCCAGGTGCCGGAGAACCTGATCCTCCTCGGAAGGTGCGTGAGCATCCTCTCCGGAATGGCGACCGGTCTGAACCCGGATTTCAGCGTGTGGCAGGGTCTGGCTCCCCACGTGCAGAAGCTCGTGGAAAAGGACGCCGGCACGGGCTGGCGCCTCGTGCTGAAGGAGCTGGGGGACGTGGCCCGCGTGCTCTTCGGTCTCCCGAAGCGGGTCGACGACCTGGTTTCGCGGATCGAACAAGGCCGGGTGGACATGCGGATGCCCGAGATGAAACAGCATGTGGCCCGGCTGGAGCACAGCGTGCGCAAGCTCGCGGGCTGCATCATCCTTGCCGCGGGCCTGATCGCGGGGACCAACTTCTACCTCGCCGGGCACATCGAGATCGCCGCGGCCCTTGGCGCCGCCGAGGTCATCCTTCTGGGCTGGATTCTCTTCGGACGGTAGCTCGTGGCGCCCCGCGCGGGGCGCCGGGTATCAATCGGACTTCTTCTCCATCCTCTCGAGGGCGGCGTCCAGGAGGCTTCTCATGGCGAGGAGCATCTCCTTCCGGGCTGCCCGGCGGTGCTCAACAAACCCGTGAGGGATGAGCTCCTCGAAACTCTTCTTCATGGACGCGCGCGCCGCCTTCGCGTGCTCCCGCGCCTCCTTCATTCTGGGACTGACATCCGCCGCGTGGTGTGTCTTTTCCGGCATGGCGCACCTCCTGATTCAATGGTAGGCACCGTTTCCGGTCCCGTCAAGCACGGGCGGCGGCCGATCGGCCGCAAAAGGGTGATAACAGATTATTATCCGCCCTTCATATCGGCTCTATTGCTGCCGCAACGAGGCCAGTGTACATTCGGCTACAATGAAAGCGCTCGTGCTGATTGCAATAGTGGGACTCCTTCCCGCACTGTCGGGTATGGCGCAGGACTCGGCGCCCGCCGTGACTCTGGAGCAAAGCATCTCCGCCGCGCTTGCCAATGGTGATGACAACAAGCTCCTGCAGGCGAATCTCGACCTCGGAAAGTCGCAGCACCTGGAAAACGTGTCGAAAAACTCCTGGTCACTCGGGGGGTCCGCCGCGGCCGGGTACAACCTGCCGGGCGGGAATGCGGCGTTGCTGGCAGCCAAAGGGTCCACCCTGACCAACTACTCTTCCTCGACCCAGGGTGCCCTGGTCGGCGT
>PMZS01000336.1 GCA_003170115.1 Spirochaetaceae bacterium | reverse complement strand
ATCCTGGCACTGACGGCCCACGGCCTCTTCGAGCGTTCCGTCGGACAGGGCACTTTTGTCCGGCACACTCCGGGACCAAAGGCCCAGCCCCGCACGTCAACCGGCACCCTCGGGTACGTGGTGTGCAAGGAAAAGTCCGACCGTCGGCCCATTGCGGCTGAAGCATTTTACTTCGACGTGTTCCTCGGTCTGGAGGAGGAAACCGCCAGATCCGGCCGCCACACCCTGTTCACGTACCTCGACGACTACAATCCCGGGGAGATCGAAACGTTCAGGTCTTTCCTGTCGAAAGTGGACGGGGTGATCGTTGAAGAGGCTCGGAATCCCATCCTCCTGGAAGCGGCGAGGGCAAGTGGCGTTCCCACAGTTCTCCTGGCGCCGACGGCCACGCTTGAGGGCCTGGACCTCGTCACCATGGATCTGGCCGCGGGCGCGAGAAAAGCTGTCCACTACCTCCGCGACCTGGGCCATGAGCGCATCGCGATCGTCAACGGCCCGCTGCGGCTCGAATCGGCCAGGATCCGCTTCCTCGCGTGGAAAGACGCAATGGCGGAAACGGGTGCGGCCGTCGATGAAGGGCTGGTTGACGGGAACGAAGGATGGTCCGCGGAAGCTGGCTTCGCGGCCATGAACAGGCTGATGGAACGCCGTCCGCGCCTCACCGCGGTGTTCTGCGCGAATGACCTGCTTGCCATCGGTGCCCTTTCCGCCCTGGCGGAGCGGTCCCGGCGCGTGCCGGATGATGTGAGTGTCATCGGCTTCGACGACACGGAGCTTGCGCGGCACTCCTCGCCGCCTCTCACCACCATGCGGATCCATTCGAGGGACATGGCTCGCTCCGCGGCGCGCCGACTCCTGGAGCGCGTCGAGAGCTCGAACCTGCCCCCGGTGCGGATCGAGTTTCCCATCGACCTGGTCACGAGAAAATCGTGCAAGGAGGTGCCGCGGGCGCAGAATTGAGGAAAGAAGAACAGCCGCGACGCCGGGGTCCGCAATGCAGAAGCCGACACCCGGCGCCGCAAGCCGTTGGGTACGTTCAAAACATAAACATTCGGTTCGAGAACGTACAGGGACCCAGAGCCGTCTATTCGAGGCTCGCAACCGCAAAAGGAGAGAACGGATGAAATTGCTGAAATACATAGGGCTCGCTGCCCTCATTGTAATCGCTTTCGTTTCGTGCGGACGCCCGGCGGGAAAAACCGAGATCACCTACATGGCATGGTACAACACTACGGAGTCAGAAGCCGCCGACATCCAAAAGACCCTGGACAAGTTCAACACGTCCCAGGAAAAGATCCACGTCACGCTGATTACGGTCAGCCGCACGGACTACGAAGCCAAGTTGAACACGATGGCAGCGGGGAAGCAGCTTCCCGACACCGCGATCATGGCAGAGCCAATGACCATCCGCTACGCGGCGGCCAACCTGCTGGCCGACGAGAGCGATATGTACAAGCCCGACGAACGGCCGCTGAAATCCCTCGCCTTCACGTACAATGGCAAGACCGTGGGATACAGCTGCGCGGACGAAGTCCTCGTGCTCTACTACAACAAGAAGATGTTCGACGATGCCAAGGTCGCGTATCCTCCCGCCAGCGCGGACAATGCGTGGACCTGGCAACAGTTCATCGACGCCGCCAAAAAACTCACAAAAGACAAAAAGGGAAAGACCCCGAACGACAAGGGTTTCGACGCGAACAATATCGTCACCTACGGGGCGGACTTCAACAGGCTCTCGTGGATGTGGCCGGTCCTGGCCGTTTCCAACGGCGGTGGCGTGATGAGCCCTGACGGCAAGGAACTGCTCATCGGGAAGCCCGAGACCATCGAGGCCCTCCAGGCAATTGCGGATCTGTACCTCAAGGACAAGGTCGCCCCTTCGGTCGGAGACCGCGGCAACATGCCCAGTCTGGACGTCACTCTGCTCACCGGCAAGGTTGCCATGGCCACCTCCGGCCAGTGGGAGATCGGCGTATCACTGAAGAACTCTCTCAAGGACGGCCTCGTGTACGGTGTGGGGGTGCTGCCGAAGATGAAGAACGCCGTCACCTACAACACCGGCGGACCCTTTGTGTCGTTCGCCAGCTCGAAGCACCTCGCCGCCGCCAAGACATTTGTGAAGTGGATGAGCGACGAGTCCAACGGCTGGGATCTCATCACCGGCGGCATCTGGATGCCCGTGTCGGCGAAGTGGTATGCGAACGAGGCGGCCATGAAGAAGTGGGCGGACAACGACATCCATCCCCCGTTCGCGCAGTACAAGACCGCGGTCATCGACTACGCGATGAACAACGCGGTGCAGGTCCCCTGGTACTATTTCCCCAGCTTTGACAAGCTCAATGACCTGATCGACTCCGGCATGGCCTCCGTTTGGAACGGCAAGCAGACAGCCAAAGACTACATTGCGGGGATCCTTCCCCAGGCACAGAAACTTTTCGACGAGAACAAGCCGAAATAAGTCGTGAGTCTTCCCGGGGCGCTCCCTCGACCGCTCGTGCGGCGAGGGGGGCCCGCAATTGAGCGAACAGAGGAAACGAACATGAGAACGAGAAAAACCCGCAGGGACAGCCTGACGGCATACCTGTTCCTTGCGCCGGCTCTCCTGGGACTGGTCTTCCTGACCATTCTCCCGATACTCGGCGTGATCGCCATCAGCCTGACGAAGTGGACGGGCCTGGAGCCGCCGACATGGATCGGAATGGGCAACTACGAACAGATCTTCACGGGGGATTTCTATTTTGCCCATTCCATCGCGGCCACGCTGTACTTCGCCCTCGGGGCTGTCATCAGCGGCATCGTCTATTCCTTCTGCGTCGCCCTGATGCTCAACCAGAAAATTCCCGCCCGCGGATTCTGGCGATCGGTATTCTTTCTGCCATACGTCGTGCCGGCCATCGGCACTTCCATCGTCTGGTCGTGGATGTACGAGGCCAACTTCGGCGTCTTCAATTATGCCCTGCACTTCCTCGGCATCCACAAGGTCCAGTGGCTGCAGAACGAGAAGTTCGCCGTGCCGTCCATCATCCTCATGACGGTGTGGGGCGTCGGGAGCCTGATCGTCATCTTCCTGGCGGGTCTGCAGAATGTGCCCAAATCCTACCTTGAAGCCGTCGACATTGACGGGGGAAATGCCTGGCACAAGTTCCGTCACGTCACTTTTCCCATGATGACCCCGATCATTTTTTTCAATTTCCTCATGAGCATGATCGCCAACCTGCAGGTGTTCGTTCCCGCGTACGCGCTCACCCAGGGCGGCCCGAGCGACAGGACGCTCTTCATGGTCTACCTCATCTTCCGTGAGGGCTTCCTGAGGAACAACTTCGGCCACGCGAGCGCGCTCTCGCTCATCTTTTTCGTCTTCATCGCCGCCCTCACCGCGGCGATCTTCTCCACGTCGCGAAAATGGATCTTTTACGAGGGAGCATGAGAGCAATGAAACACGGCACGCATTTGACGAACACGGCCATCTCAATCCTGGTCTCCCTGATCGGCCTGGCGGTCCTCTTTCCCTTCTTCTGGATGGTGCGCTCGTCCCTGATGTCGAACATCGAGATCTACAAGTATCCGCCGTTCCTTTTCCCCCAGAGCTGGCGCTTCGAGAACTACCCGGTCACGCTGAGGACCTTCCCGTTCATCCGCTACATCCTCAATACGTTGACAATCACCGTTCCATCGATCTTCGGAACGCTGCTTACCTCCTCCATTGCGGCGTATGCCTTCGCCCGGCTGGACTTTCCCCTGAAGAAGCCGTTGTTCACGCTGGTAATCGGCAGCATGCTCATGCCGAGCGCCGTGACGATCATCCCCATCTTTGTCGCCTGGAGCTCGATCGGGCTGAGCAACAGCTACTTGCCGCTCATCGTGCCTGCCTTCCTCGGCGGCGGGGCTTTCAACATCTTCCTCGTGCGGCAGTTTCTCATGACCATCCCCCGCGACCTGGACGAGGCGGCGACCATCGACGGGGCCAGCCATCCGCGGATCCTCTTCCGCGTGCTCGCCCCCCTCATCAAACCGGTCCTGATCTCCGTGGGGCTGTTCGCATTCATCGTCTACTGGAATGACGTGATGGGACCGCTCATCTACGTGTCCCGCACGGAAATGAGCACGATCTCCCAGGGCCTTGCGAACTTCAGGTCGGGCTTCGGGGTGGACTGGAAGGCCATCATGGCCGCGTGCACCGTGGCGATCAGCCCGTGCGTCGCGCTGTACTTCATTGGCCAGAAATATTTCATCGAGGGAATCGTGCTTTCGGGGCTGAAGGCATGAACGACACCCGGACCAAGACCGACTATCCGATCTCACCGACATCCTTCCGCGCGGTTTCGCTGCAGGACGGCTTCTGGCTGCCGCGGCTCGAGACCAACCGGACCGTGACGATTCCCGATGTTCTTCGCAAGTGCGAAGAGTTCGGCCGGGTGGACAATTTCCGAAAGGCCTCGCGGCGGTTGCCGGGAGCCTACCGCGGGAAGATGCCTTTCGACGACACCGAAGTGTACAAGGCAATCGAGGGGGCTTCGTTCTCCCTCGCCCAGGCGCCCGACCAGGCCCTTGAGGCGCGGCTGGATGCACTGATCGACGAGATCGCCGCGGCACAGGAACCGGACGGCTACCTGTACACCAATCGTACCATCGATCCCGGCCGGGTCCTGCCTTTCGCCGGGGAATCGCGCTGGGCCAACCTTGTCATGAGCCACGAGCTGTACAACTGCGGCCACCTCTACGAGGCGGCCTGCGCCCATCACGCCGCCACGGGAAAACGGAGCCTCCTCGACGTGGCTCTGCGCAGCGCGGAGCTGGTGTGCCGTACGTTTGGTCCCGACGGACTGCACGACATATGCGGCCACCAGATCGTGGAGATGGGGCTCGCCCGCCTGTACCGGGTCACGAAGGACCGGCGCTTCCTCGAACAGGCCCGGTTCTTCCTCGAGCAGCGCGGGCATCACGAGGACCGGGCCCTCTACCAGTACGAGGACAATCCCGGCTACTGCCAGGATCACATGCCGGTCGTTGACCAGCGCAAGGCGGTCGGCCACGCGGTGCGCGCGGCGTACATGTACTGCGGCATGGCTGATGTCGCCGCGCTCCTGCCCGACCGCGCCTACTCAACGGCCATCGAAGCGATCTGGCGTGACGTGGTGGAATCCAAGGTCTACCTCACCGGCGCCATAGGCGCGCGACACCGGGCCGAGGCCTTCGGCGAAGCCTTTGAGCTTCCCAACCTCACCGCGTACGGGGAAACCTGTGCGTCGATCGGTTCGGTCATGTGGAACCACCGCCTCTTCCTGCTCACGGGGGACGCGCGGTACGTCGACGTCCTGGAACAGACTCTCTACAATGGCCTGCTCGCCGGCGTTTCCCTGGGAGGAGACGAGTACTTCTACACGAATCCGATGGAGTCGGACGGCGCGTTCCTCTTCAACCACGGCAGCGCGGTGCGCCAGAGATGGTTCGACGTGTCGTGCTGTCCGACGAACCTCTGCCGGTTTTTCCCGTCTCTTCCCGGATACGTCTATGCAACGGCGGAGAATCGGATCTACGCGAATCTCTTCATCGCAGGCCGCGCCTCTGTCGACACCGAAACCGGACCCGTGGAAATCATTCAGGAAACCGGTTATCCGTGGGACGGAACCGTGCGATTCACCCTGAACCCCGGTCGGAAAACGCGGCTGAAGTTCATGGTCCGCGTCCCCGGCTGGGCTCGCGATATCGTCATGGGGGGGGGCCTGTACCGTTTCGAGCGACCCGCGCCCAGGAAGCCGACGCTGAAACTCAACGGAGAGACCGTCGACGTGCTACTGGAAAACGGGTATGCGGTAATCGAGCGCGAATGGATCCAGGGAGACACCGTGGAAGTGGAGTTGCCGATGCCCGTTCGGAAGGTCCTCTGCGATCCGCGTGTGCCTGACAACCGGGGAAAAGCGGCACTCCAGCGCGGCCCGATCGTCTACTGTGTCGAGGGACGCGACTCGGAAATCGCGCTCGATTCTCTTTCGCTCTGCGAGGAGACTGACCTGGAAGCCCGCCGGCGTCCCTACCTCCTTGGAGGGATCGTGGAAATACGGGGAGCAGCCTTTGCCGCGATTCCCTACTATGTCTGGGCGAACCGCGGACCGGGCCCCATGCGGGTCTGGCTGCGGGATCGCGGGACGGGAGGTCAAGCCGCTCCAATTTCAGCGGCGCCGTGAATCCCTGGGGGCGTAGATGTGCCCCACCGCCGACAGGACAAGCCGCCTTGGCAGGAGCCGGGAAAGCACGACTATTGTCTTGTACAGGATCCCGGGAACGCAGAACAGTTTTCCCTTCTTGAATGAGGACAGCGCGTACCGCGCGGTCTTCGCGAGGTCAAGGTAGACGCGGCTGCCGGTTGCATACTTGCGGTCAAGCCCCGCTCCGGTGATCATCTCCGTGGCCATACTGCCGGCCGCGAACGTGCAGATCGAGACGCCCCGGCCCCGGTATTCACGGGACAGTCCCTCCATGAATATCTGTACGGCGTGCTTGGAGGCTGAATACACGGTCTGGTACGGCGTAGGGAGGAGGCCGGACACGCTCGTCACGGAAAGAATCCCGCCGGAACCCCGGTCCAGGAAATACCGGAGGAAGAGCATGGTGGCCTGCATTGTCGCCACCTGGTTGACGGCGACGATCTGCATGCAGGTAGCCATGGGAGCATCAAGGGTTCGACCGTAGAAGGTGATGCCCGCGCAATTCACCAGCGCCCCGACCTCCCCCCGAGCGGTGGCTTCCCGAAACAGGATCTGCGGCCCCTCCGCCTCTCCCAGGTCCACTGCGATGACATGGGCATGTGATCCTGACCGTGATTCGATTTCGGCCTTCAGCGCTTCCAGCCGGTCCCGCCGGCGTGCGGCAACGACGACGTGGGCCTTCTCGCGGAGCGCCAATGAGAGCGCGATCTCACGCCCCAATCCGCTCGAGGCGCCGGTCACGACCACCAGCCTGCCGGTGAAGTCCAATCGAGGCATTACACCGCATTATAGCGCGTGCGTCCATCCTCGCAAGCCGCGCGCCGGGGCCCGGTTGTACTCGGCGGACTTTCCCGGGGGGATGGTGAGAAAATCGGTGAAGCGCGACCTGAAGTTGCCCGAGACGTGCTGGACCAGCGTCGCAATTGAGTTACTATCGCCCAGCGATTGCCGCCAATGTAGTCTCCCTCCCTGCCCGCGGGAAGAGCAGCCAGCCCGATTAATGGTATATTTCCAGATGTGACGCGATGTCCCCGGGCCGGAAGGCTCGCCCCGATGTTTTTCCTTTCACTGCTCATGCCCTGCCTGTCCATCGCGGAAGAGGCCCGCATTGATCCTCGTCTCTCCTCGCCCGGCGGGACGGACACGGACTTCCTTGCCGCCTATTCCAAGGCCTCGACCGACTGGGGAAACGGGGTGGAGGCGGTCATCGAAGAAGCCTACAGGAAATGCTTCCGCACCTACATCGTCGCGGGCAGGGTTATCACGCTCCACCTTCCCTTCGCGGAAAACAACGAGCGCTCGGAGCTTGCGGGGAAAAACCTCGCCGTACCCTGGGGAGGCAAGGGCGATCCGCTCGGCATCTGGGACCAGATCGACGCCCTGATCGCCTCCCCGGATTTTTCACGCTATGCGGATGCGCTTTCGGACGGCCGGGAAAAGATCGTGATCTTCGACTTGAAGACGCGCAGCTGGTCCACGACCAGCGACTGGTTTGCCATTGACCAGATGAAAGGCGGCGTGTACCCGGGCCTCCCGCACCAGCCCTGCGTGCTGACCAAGGCGCGGGGCATCTCCGAACCGGACATCTACAACTACCTCTACAGCGTCGGCCGCCTGGGGGTCGACTGTTCGGGATTCGTCTGGTACGTGCTCACCTCGCTGGCGCGGGCCGGCGGCCTGGACCTGAACCGGGCCCTCGCCCGATACCTGGGCGCCTCGCGGCCCTCGACCGCGGCATGGTACATAGGAACGTGGTTCTTCGATCCGCGCAACAGGAACCTGGAGGTGGTGAAGGACGAAGTGCGCAACCTCCGGCCTGCCGACGTGCTGGTCTTCCGGGGGGAGGACGGCACGACGAGCCACTCCGCCGTCATCCAGTCAGTCGACCTGACTGGGGGAACCATCCGCTATCTGCAGTCCACCGACGTGGCCGGGCAGTACGACAGGGGGGTGCACGAATCCGTCATCACTTTCGATCCACGTACCCCGTCCGTGAGCCTGAGGGACCCGGCCGTGATCTGGCACCAGCGCCGCTCCTCCCCATTCCCCGGGGAGGCGAACGTGGATTTCTGGGACGATGGCCAGCGCTACCGCGCCTACCCCGAGAAAGGGGGAGGCGCCGTGGTGAGGCTGAAGATGATGAAAAAGCTCGTCGAAGGCCAGCTCACAACGGGAAGAATGTGACGTCCGCCGCTCCCGGGTTCGCGACGAGCTGACGGCACCGCAGGGCATACGCCGCGGACGGACCGTCGCCGGGGGCACGAGCGAGGACCTGGGAGAACATGACAAGTGCCCCGGCGAAATCGCCCCCTTCGTACCGGGCCAGCCCCTCCTCGAACTCTGCGATCAGCAGGTCCGGCGGAGCATCAGCCTCGCCTTTCTCCGCAAGCAGCTCGTACACGCGAACCCTGCCGCCGCGGCCGTCTCCCGGAATCATGCCGAGCATCCTTACGAGGAAGCCCGGCCCCGCGGTCTCCCGGACCCTCTCGGAGACGATGATCGATGTGCCAATGCTTCCGTTCAGGCCCTCCAGCCGGGCCGCCAGGTCGGCGGGAGGTCCCACCAGCGAGTAATCGGGCAGGCCCCGGGCGCCGAGAAAGCCGGCAATGCAGACCCCGGAGTGTATGCCGATCCGGGAAACAAATACCGAAGGTGTCGTTCCGTTCAACTCCCGCTCCAGTGCGCGGACGCGCAGGGACGAGAGACAGGCCCGGCGCGCGTGATCCTCGCTCTCCACAGGCGCGCCGAAGAAGGCGGTGATCCGACCGCCGCCGGTCCCTGCGAGCATCCCGCCCAGGCCGAGGATCGCTTCCCGAACGGCGGCGCGATGCGTACGAAGGCGTCGGACTACCTCCCCCGGATCCGCCGCCGGAGACTCCACCGAAACGCCCCCGGCCGCGAGGCACATGACCGTGACTTCCCGCCGACTCCCCTCCGGAGCAAGCCGTGCCCGGTTCGCGTCGATCATCGCCAGTGACTCCGTGGAGACCCTGCCGGCGAATGCTGCCCGCACCGTGCGTGACGCCCCGCGTTTCCATGCCAGTTTGAGGGCAGCCAGAGAGATGCCGGTGACCAGCACGCTCACGAAGGGGATCGAGGGAGGCACAAAGAGGCCGTACTCGGCAAACACCGCGCCCAGGCCGGCAGCCGTGACGGTGGCAGCGGCGACGCCCGCGAAAAGCGAAAGCAGGGGCTTCTTCTTCAACAATGCGAAGGCCAGGAGCAGCGAGAGGACGGCGGCGGTGAGCAGCGAGACACCAGGGGGGGCTTCGCGGAGGAAATGTCCCGAAACCACCGTGGAGACCAGGGCCGCGGAAGCCCGGGCGTCCGTGGCGGGAGTGCCGAACGGCGTGACGGCAGCCGGTGCCGCACCCTCCCCCGGCTCCAGGGAGACGATGCAGAAGGAGCCAGCCAGGCCGTCCCGCAGCGATGCACGCAGCTCCTGGAGCCGTGCGAGGATCTGCCGGGCGTCGGCAAATGCGGCGGGGACCCTGTCCCTCTGCGCCCGGACGATGTTCTTCTCGTCGTCGGAAAGCGCCCCGCCCTGCAGCTCCCGGTCGGCGTCCGCGATGATCCGCGTCTCGGAGTCACCCCCGAGGAACTGCTCGCACAGGGAAAAGAATTGCGTCCGGACCGTGCGCCACTGATCCGAGTCGGAGTCGCTGCCGGCCGCGAGCATGCCGCGGCCCAACCGCGCGCCCTCCTCGTAGACGTCCAGGAGCGGCTCGACGGAGCGCAGGTACGTAAGATAGCCCTTCGCATCGAGGTCCCGCAGGTCCGCAACCAGGGAATCCTCCAGTCGCCTTTCCTGCGCGAGGGCGCTCCAGGCGAGGTGGCGAAAACCGTCCCCGGGAAATGGGCGAGGCCAGTCGAGGAGCATCTCCCCTGAATCGGTGAGCGGGATTGCCCACGTGCCGCGCAGGAGCACGCGGCCCGGCGATATCTCGACCTCGGGGTTGCCGAGCAGGTCGAGGGCCGCGGCAAACGCAAGCTGCCCGACGTGCTGTCCCCCGATCTCCGCGAGGAGTCGCGTCCTTCGGCGCACGCCGTCCGGGTCGGCCGTGTCGGACGGAAAGCCGCCTCCCCGTGCGCCCCGCACGACCGGAAGAACCGAGGGCCGGATGCCGCCGGCATGAAACGATGTGTCGCGCCCCGTGACCAGGGCGGGGATCGACTGGCGCTGCAGGGCGAGCTCGGATAGCTCCTGCGACGCGGGGACATCGGCCGCGGCAAGGAGCCCCAGGGGGACGTACACGCGGCCGAAGAACGCGGCGGCCTGCCCGAGGAGCGCATCGTCGTCCCGTTCGATCCCCATGGCGGCGCCGAACAGCCTTCCCTTGGCCTTCCCGACGAGACCCACGAGGTCCGAGACGTAGCGCGCCGCATCCCGCGGCCTCACCGACCCGCGGCGGATCGCATCGAAGAGCGATTGGATGTTCTCCTCCATCTGGGAGAACTCCCGGTCAAGCGCGTTTGGCAGCGTCTGGCGGAGAACGGAGGGATCGAGCGCCGGCGGGCTCTTTTGTGCGAGGGGGAGATCGAGCACCGCGTACCGGGCGTCCATCTCCTTGAGAACGACCAGCCCGTCGGCGAGGAGTCCGGCGAGTGACCCCGTCCGGGAGTCAATGTCCACCAGGAGGATGCTTTTCGCCGCATCGCCGAAGGCGGATTGCTGCGCCGGCGCGGCGGGCTTCAAAAGCAGAAAGCGGTCGAATGCCTGTCCGTCGAGCCGCTGGAGGACCCCGAGGTTTCCGAGGATGCCGAGAATTGCCGCCGCGACGAGGGGGAGAACGAAAATGAGAATCGTGCGCGCTGCCCGCATTAGGACAGGATACCCTAAAGCGCCCGGCGTGTGGACAGGGATGCTATCCGATGGCGATCATTCTCTGCACGGCCGAGAGCGCGCGCAGGCGGATATCCTCGGGGACTTCGACGACGTAGCGGGTCTGCTCCAGGGCGGCGAGGGTCTGCTCGAGGGTGATTTCGTTCATGTGCGGGCAGCGCACGCTGCAGAGGCGGAGCATCTCCTTGCGCGGATTGGCGGCGGCTATGTTGTCGCCCATGCTGCATTCCGTGAGGAGCAGGTAGCGGGGCGCGCGGGTATTCTCCACGTAGGCGATCATGGCCGCCGTGCTCCCTGAGAAATCGGACGCATCCACGACCTCGGGGCTGCACTCGGGATGCGCGAGCACAACGACATCCGGGAACTGGCGGCGGATGTCAGTGATGTCCTGCACGGTGAACTTTTCGTGCACCTCGCACCGGCCTTGCCACCCGATCATCTGGTACTCCAGGCTGTCCGGCCGCTCACCCTCTGCGGAGCGGGGCGTCCGGGTCGGGAAGATGATCTTCCTGCCCGTCTCCCGGGCGACGTTCCGCGCGAGAAACTCGTCGGGGAGGAAGATCACGCGCTCCGCACCGAGAGACTCAACGACCTTTGCGGCGTTCCCCGAGGTGCAGCAGATGTCCGACTCCGCCTTCACGTCCGCATAGGTGTTGACGTAGGTGACGACGGGGACGCCGGGAAACCGCGCTTTCAGCTCTCGAACATCGGCCGCCGTAATGCTCTGCGCAAGGGAGCAGCCCGCCCTGGGAGAAGGAATCAGGACGGTCTTTTCCGGGTTCAGGATCTTGGCGGTCTCCGCCATGAATCGAACGCCGCAGAACACGATGATGTCCGCCGTGGTCTTCGCTGCCTGCCGGCATAACTCGAGCGAATCTCCGGTGAAATCCGGGATGGAGTTATACAGCGCCGGCTCCATGTAGTTGTGCCCCAGGACAACGGCGTTGCGCTCCTTCTTGAGGATATTGATCTTGTGCGCAAGCTCCGCCTTGTACCTCAACTCGACGTCGGGAACGACGTGTGCCAGCTTCTCTCGCATCTGCTCGTACAGCCCTGTGGATGTTTCCTGTGCCTGCGGCATGAGCTTTCCTGATTTGAACGTACCGTGATTCTCGGAAAAGGTCAAAGCGATGCGGCTGGATGCGCCCTCTACTTCGGAACGTGGAGGATCTCGCGCGGCTTGCTTCCCTGTGCCGGGCCCACGATTCCGCGCATCTCCATCTCCTCCACCAGCCGGGCGGCGCGGTTGTAGCCTACCTTCAGCCTGCGCTGCAGGTAGGACGCGGAGGCCCTGCCCTGGCCCATCACGATTTCCAT
>PMZS01000322.1 GCA_003170115.1 Spirochaetaceae bacterium | reverse complement strand
GCGTGAATGGCAGCGTGCACCTGAAGGGCGTGAAGAATCCGAAGCTCCAGTTCATTCTCGATGGAAAGCGTGCGGAGGTTGTCAAGCAGTCAAACTGCCAAAACGTGCGGATCGGAATACGACCGCACAAGATCACGTGCGGCCCGGCTGGGGCGAGCGAGCTGGTGGGTGAAGTTTATGTCTATGAGCCCGCCGTCATTTTTGGCCAGCTCCTGATAGATTTTGGCGGATACATGCTGACAGTGCTCACAAAAGCCTCGGACCGATTTGACATTGGACAGAAGGTGGGATTCGGGGTCTCGTCGAAAGACGTGTATCTCTTTGATCCTCGAACCGGAAAAAATCTCGAGGCCGCACACTAAAGCGGGGGTGGGGAATGTCGTCGATTACTTTGAAGCACGTCAACAAAACATACATCAGCGAAGGCAAGCGAGTGGAGGCTGTGCGTGACCTCTCCCTTGAGATCAAAGATGGAGAATTCGTATGCCTCTTGGGACCGTCGGGGTGCGGAAAGACTTCGACTCTTCGGATGATCGCCGGCCTGGAAGATATTTCAGGCGGAGAGATTTTCAGCGGCGAACGGCTGGTCAACAATCTCTCCCCGCAGGAACGGAATGTCGCAATGGCCTTTGAAACATATTCCTTGTACACGCATCTGAGCGTACGGGATAATATTCTTTTCCCGCTTCATGCCCGAAAAACGCCCAAAGAAGAAATGCAGCGACGCCTTGCCGCGGTGGTCGAGATGCTGGATATCGCGGAGATTCTCGATCGGAGCCCGCGCAACTTGAGCGGCGGACAACAGCAGCGGGTGTCCCTTGGACGAGCCATCATTCGCGAGCCGGATGTATTTCTGCTCGACGAGCCCCTGTCGCACCTGGACATTTCCCAGCGAATTGCCCTTCGCGCCCGCATCAAGCGTCTTCACGCGGAGTTGAAGCGCACCATGGTCTATGTCACCCATGATCAGGAAGAGGCAATTTCCCTTGCTGACCGTATTGCCGTCATGCAATTTGCGGAGCTTCAACAAGTCGGTACACGTGAGGAGCTGCTGGATCTGCCGGCGAATCTTTTTGTCGCCGATTTTATTGGTGAACCGGCCATCAATCTTCTCAAATGGAATTGCGTGAAGAAAGACGGGCACCTTTTCTTGAGGTCGCCGTCGGCGAATGCTGAAATTCAGGTACCGGAAAGCTGGAAGGAGCACCTCCTCGAGAATGGGCTGGAGAAGGTGACGCTGGGAATTCGGCCTCATGATCTTCATCTGGTCAGGGAGCCCGGGGATACAGGGCTTGCAGGGAGCGTGAATGTATTCGAGTTTCTGGGAGAAACGAATTACGCGCACTGCTCGGTCGGTTCCGACAACGTCACCATGGTTGTTGATACACACACCACCTTGCGTCGGAAGGAGGAGGTGATACTGTTCATACGCCCCGAACGTATACATATTTTTGATGACAAGACGGAGAAGTGCATTTCCACCTTTTTGAAGCGAAGAGCTTGATCCCCGGGAAAGCTGTTGCGCGGGTGCTGGCGCTTGAATGGGCAGAGTATGGCATGAATGTGACCTGTATCTCGCCCTCGGGGAGATCTGGCCGGCCGGAAGTGGCGGCCCGTGTCCGTCTTTCTCGCAAGTGACGCGTCACACATGATTGCAGGAGAGGATCTCGTGTTCGACGGCGGATACACGGTGCAATAGCGAGCACGGCATGGTAGTTGACAGGATCCTTCGCCCGCTCTTAGAATGACGTCCACACACTGAGATCGGACGCACCCATATGCGAGACTTGGCAGAGAACTACAAGAACTCCATCGCTGTCGCCAAAATGTACTACTACCAGGGTCTGACGACCGAGAAAATCGCGGACGAGCTCAAAATATCCCGGCCCACGATCTCCCGGCTTCTCAGTTTTGCCCGTGAAAAAGGCCTCGTTGAAATCACCGTTCACGACTCCAGCGAGTATCTGAACACGCTTGAACTGGAGCTAAAGGAAAAATACGGAATAGAGAATGTCCACATCGTTTCCGTGCCCGAAGCCAGTGGTGAACAGGTATGGCTTCACAGGGTGGCTAGTTTTGCCGCGAACTATCTGAACTCGATAGTGGATGACAACCAGATCCTGGGGCTGTCCTGGGGAGGCACCTTGAGCACGGTTGGCAGGTACCTGGTCCCCAAGGCTCTCAAGGATTTTGACATTGTTCAGCTCAACGGTACGGGAAATGCAAGAACCATCAACAACACTTTTGCAAATGAGATCGTCCTGCGTTTTGCGGACAACTATTCGGCGCGGGCCAATCTCTTTCCCGTGCCAACTCTTTTTGATTTCGAGCAGACCAAGCAGGCGATGTGGAGAGAACGGAGCATACGGCGTGTGCTCGACTTGCAGCAGAAGGCGGATATCCTGCTGTACAGCATTGGCGCGATTGAGAACGGAACGCCCGGCCTTGTGCTGAGCGAGAACTATTTTGGACCAAGGGATTTCAGGGAGGTAAAAAAGAGGAAGATCGTCGGGGACATTGCAACGGTATTCTTCTGCGAAAACGGCTCATACGAGGGAATATCCCTGAACAAGCGGTCGAGCGGCCCTGACCTTTCGCTTTTTAAGAAGGTAGCGCACTCGATTTGCGTTGTCTCCGGACGATCCAAGGCGCTGGCCTTGCGCAGCGCGCTCGCTGCTCGATATATGCATGATCTTATCGTTGACGAACCCACTGCCAGGCTGGTGATGAAAAGTGGCATGAAGAGTCCGCTCTCGTCACGGCTCCGGAAAAGATCTGGGCATGGATGATCTTTGACTGAGAATTGATCGTGAGACCGAGGCGCATTGACACGGAGGAGTGGAGTTCGCTCTTCGGGTTCTCAGTCCGGTCGTGCAAGAACTCCAGCTTTTTCGGCGATGGAAATGACGCCTCGGATGCTCAGTTGATCGATTTCCGCTTCATCGGTTATAGACGTCACGCTGCGAGCCCGCCCTGCACCCTTCTCCAAAAGGTGCCTGTAAATGCGGCATCTCCTTTCCATGCCGACGAGCAGGTAGCGCACACCGGTGACGTTCATCAATTCGCCAACCTGGTCGAGTGCGCGCATGTCCTCTGCGGCGAGCAGGCTTTCCGCGAAGAGTTTTCGATCGTACCAGCGGGCGTGCAGGAGGGTGTCCAGGAATCTTGGGAACATGAGCCCGCGCAGAAGACCTGATTTTTCGACGTATCCACATGCGATGTCCACGACTTCTGGATTGAAGTAGTTCGTATCATCGAACCCATCCTCGTTCCGAACGGATTTGCCTACGAACGTCTCCTTCAGCACCGCCTCATACAGCTGTCCCGACAGGGTTGTGATGCTTCCGAGTATCCTCCCGGTTTCATCCACGGGGATGAACTTCGTGTGTGAAGAGAGGATGACGACTACGCCGGGCAAGGCCAGCGCGGAAGACGCCAGCAGGCCGGCAATTTGCGTCTCTTCGCCGCGCATGAAATCAAGTATTCCGACTTCGCCCATCGTGATCGAATCGGGAGAATACAAATTTTTGATGCCACGGACGAAATAGAGGGGGATGCTGCTCGGGAAGACCTTCAAGTCGTTGACGAGCACAAGGTTTGCGGCCAGGGTGTCGACGGAACAAGGTGCCCAAAGGTGGGGGATTTCCACCAGGCCGAGCTCGGAGGTGATCATTCCCGAAGAGAGGATGCAACGGATATCAGTTTCGCGCGCACCCGCCTCGCGCACGGCGCCGTCGAAAACTTCGCGGAGACCTTCCTTCAGCAGCCGATTGTCGCCGTTGATGGCGGTGTCACGGACGCCGATTTTCCGGCTCGCGCGCGCGAGGACCGTGCCGAGCTCGTCCACGATATAGACCCGCGAGTTCGTCGTTCCGCAGTCGATTGTCGCAATGAGCATTTCAGGTTACCTCCGAGCGCCCGATCATAGCAATTTCAGCGTTTTCAGGCCCGAACGGATCTTCTGCCTGGACGCGTCATCGATCTCGATGAGGGGGCTCCGAGAGTACCCCGCATCGATGCCTTTCATCCTGAGCATCTCATGCAGTATCGGCACGGTGGGAGCGGTCTTTGCAAGGGCGCGCACGCTGAGGACAAGCCTTTGCATTTCCATCGCGGCATCCCGCTCCCCCGATTTGTATGTATCGTACATCTTCTTCAACATCTCTGGGAAGGCATTTGCGAGCCCACAGATCATTCCCGTGGCGCCCGCATCGAATGCGCCCATGAAAAAGGCCTCGGTGCCTACAATGACGTTGAAGTCCGAATACGACGAGACGGCATCCTGGAAGAGGAAGAAGTTCACGATATCAAACGAGCTGTCCTTGCACCCGCGCAATCCGTGAGTTGCGAGACGAGCGAGGAGCTTCGGAGAAACGGAGTTCTGGGAGTAGTGCGAGTTGTTGTACACGAAGACGGGGAACTCCTCCTCATTGACGGAGTCGATCAGCGAGGCGAAGTAGTGGTACAAATAATCGTCCGGCAGGTGCGGGGAGTAGTACGGGGC
>PMZS01000017.1:429-3845 GCA_003170115.1 Spirochaetaceae bacterium | reverse complement strand
CGCCCTGGAGATCGAGGGCCTGCTGGTCGTCATGCCGCGGCGCGGGGTCATCGTCGCCCCGATCTCCCTCGGGGACATCGCGCAGATCTACACGGTGCGCGAGGCAGTCGAGCCGCTCATCGCCCGGCTTGCGACCCCGGCCGTGGAGAAGGACCAGCTCCTGAGGTTTCTGAAGATCTTCACAAGAGAAAAGTACGACTCGACCTCGATCATCCAGAGCGATTTCGAGATGCATGCCTATTTCGCCGAACGGACAGAGAACCGGTACCTGATCCGGATGATGGACAGCGTCCTGTCGCAGAACATGCGCATCGTCGTCCTGGGCGCGCGGATCCAGGACCGGTTGACGGCGAGCAACACCGAGCACGCCCGTATCATCGAGTGCATGCTGGACGGCGACGCGGCGGGGGCCGAGCAGGCGATGCGCGAGCACATCGCCTCGGCCAAGAGGATCGCCAGCATGGTCCACAAGATCCAGCTGTGAGGAACGGGGAGCACGTGGTCATCGACGCCCACACGCACGTGATCGAGCGCATGGCTGGATTCGGGCGGAAGGGCGAGTCACGCGCAGTCGGCCGCGGTGTGGCGCGATGGGTCGGCGGCGAAGAGGTGAAGCTGATCCCGAACGGGTGGGGAGAGACGTCCTTTAGCCATGACACGCTGGTCCGGGTGATGGACGAGCACGGAATCTCGAAGGCCGTCCTGATGCAGGGCTCCTTCTACGGCTTCTGCAATGACTACACCTTCGAAGCGACGCAGAGGCACCCGGGGAGGCTGTACGGCATGGGGACATTCGATCCCTATGCGTACGAAGCACGGGCAGTCATGGACCATCTCACCAAGGACTACGGGTTTCGCGGGTTCAAATTCGAGATCAGCCGGTCGTTCGGCCTGATGGGATACCACCCCGACCTGTGCCTGGACGGCGAGCTCATGATACCCGTCTGGAGGTACGCGGAGAGGGCGGGGCTCGTCGTCAGCCTCGACCTCGGAACCTTCGGAGAGCCCAGCCTCCAGCTCGACGCCATGGCGAAGATAGCCGGGCGGTTCGCGGGGATCCGGTTCGTCGTCGAGCACCTGTTCTATCCCGGCCCCGGGCATTTCGACGACGTTCGCACGGCGTTAGACCTGCTGGCCCGGTACGGGAACGTGTCTTTCACGGTCGCCTCCATCCCCAACAGTACCCTGCCGGAGGCCTTTCCGTTTCCCTCCGCCTGCCGGTATGCCATGATCGCGCGGGACGTCGTCGGCGCGGAGCGCATCCTCTGGGGCAGCGACCTCCCGAGCGTTGCCGTGAATGCTCCCTACCGACAGCTCATCGATTTCATCGCCGAAAGCGGGGTGTTCTCAGAGGGGGAGCTTCGTAGGATTTACGCGGAGAATGCCATTCGCGTCTACGGCCTGGGCTAACGCGGCCCGGACTATCCGGGCGATGAGGGTGAGCCGCCGGGCACTGACCGGCAGCAGCGGTTTCACCAGCTGTGCATCGTCCCGTCTTCCCTACGGTTCATCGGCAGGTAGGCGCGCTCGTACGGGTAGCGGGCAGCCAGGGCCTCGTCGATGTCGACTCCCAGGCCCGGTGCCTCCCCCGGATGCATGAAACCTGCGTCGAAGCGATAGTGGTGCGGGAAGACGCGGTCGGTCTCCGTGCTGTGGATCATGTATTCCTGGACCCCGAAGTTGTGGATGCTCAGGTCGAAATGGAGCGCCGCGGCCATGCACACCGGGGAAAGGTCCGTTACGCCATGGCAGCCGGTTCGCACGTGGAAAAGCTCGGCCAGGTGCGCGATCTTTCTCAGGTGGCTGATGCCGCAGGCATGAACCACCGACGCACGGATGTAGTCGATGAGCTGTTCCTGGATGAGCTGCTGGCAGTCGTGAATCGAATTGAAGACCTCACCCACGGCGAGCGGCGTCGTGGTGTGCTGGCGGATGATCCGGAAGCCCTCCTGCAGCTCTGCCGGCACGGGATCCTCCAGCCAGAACAGGTGGGACGGCTCGAGTGCCTTCCCCAGCCGCACAGCCTCGATCGGCGTGAGCCGGTGATGCGCGTCGTGCAGGAGGTGTAGGTCGGGGCCCAGCTCCGTGCGGAGCGCTTCGAAGAGCGTCGGCGCGAAGGGCGAGGTAGCGCTCGCTGCTCCAGACCGCCTCGGACGGCAGCCCGGGCTCGGCGGGCTCGTAGTACTTGTCACCGTGTCCGACGCCGTACGTGGTCGCGATACCGGGAATCCCCGACTGCGCGCGCATCGCCTTATAGCCGAGCTTCACGTACTGCGCAACTGCCGCGACGGTCTGCTTCACGTCGGTCCCATTGGCGTGGCCGTAGACCATCACGGCGTCCCGTGGGGCTCCGCCGAGGAGACGGTAGACGGGCATTCCCGCCGCCTTGCCGAGGATGTCCCAGAGGGCCGTATCGACAGTGGTAATGGCAGCCATGGTGACCGGACCCCGGCGCCAATAGGCGCCCTTGTAGAGCATCTGCCAGATGGCCTCGATGCGCCGCGCGTCGCGCCTGATGAGCACCGGCACGACGTGATCCTCGAGATAGCTCGCGACGGCCAGCTCCCGACCGTTGAGCGTCGCGTCTCCTAGCCCAAGTTCGTCACTCGACGGGCGATTTCGGGGTATTTGAGGGTAGGGAGTTCTCGTAATTGCTTATGTAGCCATGATGTGACTCCGAGGATATGGCCAGTTCTGGCGTGTAGGGACCCACAGATAGATATAGGGCTTGACAGGTCTCCCGGCGTGTTCATCAAAGCCATCACCAAGCGCAACCGNNNCACGAGATCATCCTCAACCTCGGTCGGCTGGAGCTTCCCAGGGTTCAATGGAAACTCCTCGCCAACCGTATCGAGGACATTCTCAAGGGCCAGAGCACTCTGCAGTCCCCTGAGAAGCATATTGAAGAGCTTGCCCAGCGTTACGCCGCACTGACAAAAGACCGCCGCCACCAGGGTTCATCAGCCTCGGCGCAAAAGCCCCAGGAGCTGCAGCCGGTTCTCAGGACGGTGGATCTGCGCTCGGTTCGTAACGGGATGGTGCGCACGATCGGGGCGGAGTACGTCGGGGTGGAGTTCTATCGCAAGCTGGGTATGGAACGGATTCTGGCCGAGCTGGGGCTGAGCGAGGAGCAGCAAAGGATCGCAGCGCTGCTGATCGTNNCTGATCGTAGGCAGGTTGGTCGCCCCTGCCAGCGAGCGCTCGGCGCGGGAGTGGGTAAGGTATCGCAGTGGCTTGAGCGAGCTTCTTGGCAGCTGGGTGAAGGGGGCATCGCTGAGCGCGCTGTATCGGGGGACCGACACGCTGTACAGCGCAAAGGATCGTATCGAGGAACTTCTGCGGGGAGAGGAGAAGAGGCTCTTTGGTCTGGAGGAGAAGATCGTTCTCTACGATTTGACCAACACCTACTTTGAGGG
>PMZS01000017.1:0-411 GCA_003170115.1 Spirochaetaceae bacterium | reverse complement strand
TGGGGGCGGCCGCCGATGCGACGGTGGTCGTTGATGCGGGCATCGGCATCGAGAAGAATCTGCTGGCACTCCGAGAGGCAGGATTTCATTACATCTGCGTGGGGCGGGGCAAGCCGCTGGAGAAGGCGGATGACACCGATGAGGGGATGGTGCTGATCAAGGCCCGGTCGGAGAATGTGGTTCGGGGCAAGCTGGTCAAAGGGCAGGGGGAGTGGATCTTACGCTGTGAAAGCAGCCAACGGCGGGTGAAGGAGCAGGCGATGAAGGAGCGCTTTCGCCAGCGCTTCGAAGAAGGGCTCACCGAGATTCGCGCCTCCCTTGGTAAGAAGCGGGGGACGAAGAGCTACGAGAAAGTGCTGGAACGCCTGGGACGGCTCAAGGAGCGCTCTCACGGCATTCATCGCTACTACG
>PMZS01000403.1:4627-7409 GCA_003170115.1 Spirochaetaceae bacterium | reverse complement strand
GCGCTGGTCCCGCCGATCACCGTGGCGGCCACCGATGTCATGAGGTAGGACACCCCCATGTCCTGCGAGGCCCCGCCGAAGTATCCGCCCATGAGGGTCCCGGCCACGCCCGCCAGGAGGCTACTGAAGACGAAGGCGGCGATCACGACGCGCGTCACGTTGACGCCGGCCAGCGCCGCGGCGGTCCTGTTCTGGCCGACGGCATGCAGGCGCTTTCCGAATTTCGTCCGGTACATGAGCATCCCCATGACCGCGGCGACCGCCGCGGCGACAAAGATCATGGGGGAGAGTCCCAGGACCCGCAGCTTCTGCGCGAAGTAGGCGACACCGGCGGACGGCATGCCGGTCGTCATGCGGGAGACGATCAGCACGACGGAATAGACGACGAAGCCCACCGCCAGCGTGGTGATCATCGGGGGAACGCGGAAGCGCAGGTTGATCACGCCGATGAGCACGCCGACGCAGACGCACAGGGCAAGGGAGACGACCAGCCCGAACGCGATGCCGTATTCGGCGCTCAACATCGAGGAGATGTAGGCGGCCAGCGCCACCGTGTACTGGCTGGAGAGATCGATGGCGCCGTCACCGCTGGTGATCACGACCATCTGGCCCAGGCTCAGCAGCACGAGGAAGCTGGCGAGCGTCGCGCTCACCGACAGCATCTGCAGCGAGAACCGGTGCGTCATGAGGCTGATGACGATCCACAGGACGAGCGATCCGAACACCGACCATATCCAGGTATTCCTGGCGAGGACCCGCCGCGTGTTCATTTCATCAGCTCCATCCGGCCGCTGAGCAGCTTGAGGGCCAGCGCGGCAATGAGGATAAGCCCCGTCACGGCGCTCTGGAAGTTCGAGTCGATGCCGACGAAGGTCAGCAGGAACGAGATGCTGGAGATGGCCAGGGCGGCCGCGACGACGCCCACCGGTGAGCTGATGCCCCCGAAGAAGCTGCATCCCCCGAGGATGATCGTCGCGATGCTCAGCATGTTGTACGACCGGCTGGAATTGGCATCACCGCTGCTGGAGATCGCGGTCAGCATGAGGCTCCCGATCACGATCATGACGCCGGCCAGGGCATAGGCGGCCATCATCGCGGCGAGCTGGGACCACCCGGCGCGGCTCAGGGCCGTGGGGTTGTTGCCCAGGGCGTTGATGATCATGCCGTATTTCCATCGCCGCACGACCCAGTACGACAGGACGGCCGCGACGACGGAAATGACGATAGGCATCGGCACGAGGGGAAACTCGTAGTTGTAGAAATTGTGCAGCCACCGCGGGGCATGGCCGCCGGGCACGGGGGCGATCGTCAGCGCGATCCCCAGCCACACGAACGACGCGCCGAGGGTGATCACGATGGCGGGGATCTTCGTCGAGTAGATGATGGCGGCAAGCCCCGCATATGCCGCGACGACCAGCAGCATGTACAGGATCCCCATCCCCGGGTTGCTGACGAGGATGAAGGCGACGATCACGTTCATCAGGCCGACGGACATGCCGTTTCCCAGGTCGATCCCGCCCGGGATCACGATGAACATCTGCCCGAGGGCGATGAAGACGAGGGGGACAGCGGAGGAGTAGAGCAGCTGCAGCCCCAGGTAGGACGTGATCCGCTGGTTGAACAGGGAATTGATGACGAAGATGGAGACGAGAGCCGCGAAGGCGAGAAATGCTCGGTTGCCGGTGACCTTGCGGAAAAGACCTCCGGAGCGGGCCCGGGAACTGCGGCCCGTTTCGTCGACGGCTGCTGCGCCCTTCGATTTCTCGTGAAACGATGTCCGGATGATGTTCTGCACGCTCACGTCGTCCCCGACGAACTCCTGGACGATCCCGCCGTCGTGCATGACATAGACCCTGTCGCACTGCTCCATCTCGAGGTCTTCGGTGCTGTGCAGCAGGATCGCCTTCCCCTGCTGCTTTGCCTCTTCGAGCAGGCGGTAGATCTCCTGCTTGGTCTCGACGTCGACCCCACTGGTCGGGTCGTTGAGGAGCACGAGATCGGACTCGGCGGCCAGGCATCGGGCCAGCAGGGCCTTCTGCTGGTTGCCCCCCGAGAGGCTGGTGATCTCGTCCCGCACGCCCCGGGCGGTGAACTTCAGCTTGTCGAACCAGTGTTTTGCCAGCGCAAGATGCCGAGTGACCTGGATCACGCCGAACCGGGTGACCTTCGACAGGCTGGAGATGAGCATGTTGTCGGCGATGTCCCAGAGAGGAAAGATGCCCTCGTTGTGCCGGTCGCCGCTGACGTAGGAGACATCGGCGCCGAGCCGGATCCCCGACCTCCGCCAGCGCTTCCTCGACGCCCGGAAGACCTCGCGGATCAGCTCGGTCTGGCCGGCGCCTTCGAGGCCCGAGATGCCGACGATCTCGCCCTTGCGGATATGCAGGCTGACGTCGCGCAGCCTCCCCGTGCTCAGGTGCTCGACGTCGAGCACGACGGGGAGATCACGGTTTTCCTGCGCCACCTTGTGCGCCGCCTGGACCCTGCCCCCGAGAATCTCGACCAGCTCGCGCATCGACGTCGCGGCGCGGTAGCCGGCCCACGCCGTGGTGCCGCCCTTCATCACCACGACCCTGTCGCAGACCCGCTCGATCTCGTCCAGCTTGTGGGAGATGTAGACAATGGCGATACCCTTCTTCGCAAGGCCCCGCATTGCGTCGTGGAGCTGGATGATCCTGTCACCTGTCAGGGACGAGGTCGGCTCGTCCAGGATCAGGACCCGGAGGCCTCTACGGGAAACGGCCTTTGCGATCTCCAGCATCTGCCGCTGCGGCAGGAGCAG
>PMZS01000403.1:0-4583 GCA_003170115.1 Spirochaetaceae bacterium | reverse complement strand
GGCGTGTGATCCATCAGGTTGACCATGAAGTTCTCGCAGACCGTCAGGTTGGAGAAGAGCGACAGCTCCTGGTACGCGCAGGCGACGCCATACTCCTTGGCCGTGTTTGCGTTGTAGCCCGCGCCCGTGCGGCCCTGATCCCTGTAGGCGACCTCGCCGCTGGTGGGCTGGTGGGCGCCCGTGATCACCTTCATGAGGGTGGTCTTGCCGGCGCCATTGGGCCCGACGAGCCCGAGGATCTCCCCGAGGCGGATCTCGAGGCTCATGTCCTTGAGGGCCACCGTCGTGCCGAATGTCTTGTGGATGGCGTTCAGTCTGAGGTATGCGTCGCTCGCTGGTGCTGGCTGTTCGCTCATTCGTCACCTTGAAATGCGGACACGTGCATCCCGATCCCGACCATACTACATGTGCGGGCACTCCCGCCACTGTCCGGAAGCTTTCCGGCGGTCTCCGGCGGCACGTGCGATGGTTCGAGTCACCGTCCAAAGAGAGAAGTCCCGGCCCTCGCGGGGAGCGGCCGGGACCGGGTTCGATCTTCCTGCTGCTGCGCTTATTTCTTGTAGTACGTGCTCACGATCCAGTCGTGATTGTACTCCTTCGCGGCGACCTCGTCGGCCTTGAGGGTCGCGAAGTTGTCGACCATGTCCTGCGTGATGCTGAGAGCCGGCATGATCATTTCCTTGGGCACCTTCACGCCGCGGAGGAGGTCGATCGCGACGTACAGACCCGATGCCGCGCTCCACGGGTTTGCCGCCCAGGAGAAAGACTTGTAGCCGTTTTTCGCCTTTTCCTCGGACCACCACTTCAGGAAATTGCCGCGGTTCCCGCCGATGATGATCGGGATCTTCCTGCCGGCCGCCTGAAATGCCTGCAGGGCGCCATACTCGTCCCCGCCCTGCCCGAGAATCCCGTCCACCTGCGGGATGCCGGGGAGGATCGAGGCAACCTGCTGCTGCGCAACGGACTCCGTCCATTCGCCGTAGACCGTGCCGACGACCTTGATGTCCGGGTATGCCTTCAGAGCAGCCACGACCGAGCCGTGGAACGCATCATCGAACGGCACGCCGGCCAGGCCGCGGATCTCGATGATGTTGCCCTTGTTGCTCATCAGGTCGGCCAGGTGCTTCGCGGCGTCCGACGCCATGGCATTGGTGTCCCAGTTGATCTGGTATGCCAGTTCCGACGTGATCGGCCCGTCGTTGACGATGACGACCGGAATCTTCGCCTTGACTGCTTTCTCGATCGCTCCATTCAGCCCGGATGCGCTGCCCGGATCGATGATGATCGCATTGACGCCTTCCAGGATGAGGCTTTCGATCTGCGAGACCTGGGTGGCGACGTTGTTGTTCGACTGGAGCATCTTGTAGCTCTTCAGGGTCCCGTCGGCGACCATCTGGTCGGCCAGTTTCTTGAAGAGCATCTCCATCGTCTGGCGATACGTGTTGCCGCCGTACGAATTGGAGAACCCGATCGTGTACCCTTTGCCCGCGGTTTCGCCCTTTCCACCGGCGAAAACAAGGGCCGAGGAGACGAGAAACAGCACAGAAACCAGTACCAGGATCCATTTCCGGTTCATTTTTTCCGTCCTCCTTCGTGATTTTGGAGCAAATTCGGTTCGGTCAGTCCCCCGTGAAGCTCAACCTCCTTGCGTTGATTTAGGTCACACTGATGTTTCAGTGTGATTTCACACTCTATACCCGCTCCTTGCTGCTGTCAATCTTTTTTTTCGCGGCGGTGTTTTCGGGAGATGGGTTTGAGAACGGGGAAGGGGGAGACCGGGTCGGTGGGCGCTAGGACCGAGCGGCGCGGACCATCGCGTCGATGTTTTCCGCCGTGGTTCCGGCCACCGCGCCTCCGCCCGCGGAAAGAAGGAATGCGGGGTGGCCCGCGTTCTCCGCGAGGCAGCGGCGCGCATGCGCCTCCACCGTCGCCGGGTCGCCCATAGCCAGGACGTCACGCGGGGCTACGTTGCCCATCAGGCACACCGAATCCCCGACGCGCGCCCTCACGGACCGTATGTCCCGCATGTGGGTGAAGTTGAATACGTTGGCGCCGAGGTCCGACACGAACTCGAAGCAGACGGGCGAATCGGTGTCGTTGTGCAGGGCTTTCACCGTCGCCGGGACGGAGAAGATCTCCTTCAGATACGGGTGGGCAAACTCGAGGTAGTCTTCTTTCGAGAGAAAGCCCACGACATCGTCGAGAACCATGATGCCGTCGACCCGGGGAAGCACCTCCGCCTGCGCGGCGATCCAGTCCCGGGCGCACTGCGTCGTCGCCTTCAGCAGCCGGTGCGTCGCGGCCGGCTCCGTCTTGAGGCCCATCAGGAAGCCCGTGAGACCGAGCAGGTGGGCGGCTATGGCGAGCGGTCCCCGCGCGGTCACCATGCGGATGTCCATCCCCTCGTCGCGCACCCGCGGCAGCGCGTACTTGTACGCCGCAAGGACGAGGGGCATGAGGCCGTCGCGCCGGGGATTCGGCGATACGAGGTTGTCGATCGCGGAAATGTCGGAAGCGATGGGATGGACGGAGGGCGGTTGATCGGCCGAGAACTCTATTCGACAGCCGAAACCGGACGGCTCGGAGGCCATCCCGGGCTCGACCCAGAATCCGGGGAGGAGAATCACGTCGGGAAACCGCTTCGCCACCGCGAGGTTCGCCTTGAACCACACGTCGGGAATGGCGATGTAGTCGACGGTCGAGATGCCGAGGAACGAAGGGATCCAGGGCGTGTCGACGATCAGGGCGATCGGAGTGTTTGGAATCCTCTCACCATGGGCGGCGCTGACGAGGGTGCTCCAATGATCTTCCCGCATGTTTTTCTCCTGTGAATGCGTCGGAGGCTCGCACGAACCGCACCACTTGTCCAGCGGCCGGCGGACCACAACCTGGCGAGTCGAGATCGGGCCGCGGGGACCTTGGCGTCCACGGAGCATCCGGGTATACTGTTCTCGGGTCGGTCGTCCCCCCCGTTTCCCGCGAAGCTCAAAGAAGCCATGGTTCGATCTTTGGCCCGTGTGATCCTTGACTGGAGGCAACGTATGCCGGTGCTCGTCCCCCTCGTTTCTGTTTCCCCGCGGCAGGCCGAAGGCCTCCGACAATGAATGCGTGGGTGTTGCACGGCGCTCGTGATCTCAGGATGGAAAACCGGCCCCAGCCGTCGGCGGGGCCGCTCTCGGTGGTCGTGCGCGTGGCACGGGCCGGGATCTGCGGCTCGGACATTCACTACTACGAAGACGGGCGCGTGGGCGACTTCCTGCTCAAAACCCCCTTCGTCCTGTGTCACGAGTTCGCCGGAGAAGTCGTTGATCGAGGCGCGGAGGTCTCGACGCTCTCCGTGGGTGATCGTGTAGTCGTGGACCCGACCATCCCGTGTCGGCTCTGTCCTGCATGCCGGCGCGGTCGTTCCAACCTCTGCTCGAACATGCGGGTATTCGGATCGGCGGCCAGCGTGCCGCACCTCGACGGGGGGTTCCAGGAATACCTCGCCGTTCCCGGCTCGTGCTGTCACCGGCTCCCCGAATCCGTGGACGACGCCGTGGGAGCTTTGGTCGAGCCCCTTGCGGTAGCCGCGCACGCGATCACGCGCGCCGGGGGAGTTGCCGGCGTGCGCGTGCTGATCACGGGTGCGGGCGCCATCGGCCAGGCCGTCCTGACGGTCGCCCGCGCGATGGGCGCTGCGCGGATCGCGGTGAGTGACCCCGTCCCCTTCGCACGAAGCTTCGCCCT
This sequence comes from Spirochaetaceae bacterium, assembly GCA_003170115.1. Taxonomy (GTDB): domain Bacteria; phylum Spirochaetota; class Spirochaetia; order SZUA-6; family Fen-1364; genus Fen-1364. The sequence continues at coordinate 854 of PMZS01000403.1, read as the reverse complement.
CGAGCACGGCGCCGACCGTGCATTCGATCCATCGTCGCCGGCCGCCCCGGCGGAGATGGCGGCCTGGGCGCCCGGCGGCTTCGACGTCGGTTTCGAGGCATCCGGTTCGCCGCGCGCGCTCCGCCAGGCGATCGAATCGTGCGCGCGCGGGGCGATGATCGTCCAGATCGGGACGCTGCCCGCCGACTGCTCGCTGCCGGCGAACCTGGTGATGTCCCGTGAGCTGTCGCTGCTGGGATCCTTCCGATTCGCAAATGTCTTCGAAAAGGTCCTGGACCTGATCGCGGGAGGCCGCATCAGCGCCGGGCATCTGGTGACGAACGTCTTCCCGCTTGCGGAACTCCCGTCAGCCGTGGAGACCGCGGCCCTCAAGGGGAAGGCGATCAAAGTCCAGGTGCGGCCGTAGCAGGCGGTCGAAGCGGCTGCTGCCGGCGGAGTGCCCTGCGCTCAGGCCCCAGCCGAGGCCAGCGCCGCGTTCTGCGCGCCGATGACGCGGTCGCAGAAAGCGTTGAACGCATCGTCGATCGTGCACCGCTCAGGGTGCCTCTCGAACCACTGCACGGATTCGCGCATTCCCTGCGCAAACGGGACCGTTGCGACGTAGCCGGGCACGAAGGCCCTGATCTTCGAGTTGTCGAAGACGCCGCACTGCGCCTTGTCGCCTATGAGGTTTCCCCGCTGCTCGGGGTCGAAAGCGGCGATGAAGTCCGAAGCGACGTGGACGATGTCGGGCTGTGCGCCGGCGGCTGCCCCGATGAGACCGTAGATCTGGTCCCAGGTCAGCACCTCGTCCGAGGTGATGTGAAAGGCGTGGCCGATTGCGCGGATGTTCCACTATGATGACCGTCAAGCCG
>PMZS01000376.1 GCA_003170115.1 Spirochaetaceae bacterium | reverse complement strand
ATCTGGAGTCGTCCCCTTGGGCACTGATTCATTCATCCTGAGAATATACTATAATATACTGTGATATGACAATAAACCTTATTTATATTGCCGACTTGCCTTTTATTGCCAATATGATTATGTTTGAACCGTTGAAGCAATAAGCAATTAGTTAGCTTCAAATCGAAAGCAAGGAGAGAACAGATGATCAAGGTTGGCATTATCGTTGGAAGCACACGGCCCGGCCGGCACGCGGACGCAGTGGCCAGGTGGGTTCTTGAAAAATCGAAGGGGCGGACAGACGCCGAGTTCGAAGTGGTCGACATCAAGGATTTCAATCTTCCGCTGCTCGATGAAGCGATGCCGCCTTCCATGGGGCAGTACGCTCAGCCGCACACAAAGGCCTGGGCGCGGAAGGTCGCCTCCTTCGATGCGTACGTGTTTGTGACGCCCGAGTACAACCACGCGCCATCCGCGGCCTTGAAAAACGCAATCGACTTCGTGTACGCCGAGTGGAACAACAAGGCGGCAGGCTTCGTGAGCTACGGCGCTTCCAGCGGCGGCGGCCGCGCGGTCGAGCAGCTGCGCCAGGTCATGGGGGAGATGCAGATTGCCGACGTGCGGGCGCAGGTGCTTCTGTCCCTGCTCACCGACTTCGAAAACTTCTCCGTCTTCAAGCCCAATCCCATGCACGAAACTGCCCTGGCAACGATGCTCAACCAGGTTGTTTCCTGGGGCAGCGCCTTGAAGACCGTGCGAAACGCCTGAAGGGAGTTCACCCGGGTGGGTTTGGAAAAGGAATCGATGGCGAAGGCCTCCTCGTAGAGCCGGGAGAAAATACCATGAGCAACCCAATCGCTTCGAATGAAACGGTTATTGAAACGACCGCAGCGGCTGTGATGGCGCGCGGCATTTCTGTAGAGGTCGTGAACAACAGAGCCGACGCGCTCGAACGCATCAAGTCGATCATCCCCGCCGGGGTCACTGTCATGACCGGTGCCTCGTTGACGCTCAAGGAGATCGGTTTCGAGGAATATCTGATCTCGAAAACTCATCCCTGGAAAAACCTCAAGGACGATATTGTCAACGAGACGGACCCCGCCAGACAAGCTGCCTTGCGAAAAGAGTCGATACTCGCCGACTATTTCCTCGGGAGTGTCCACGCGGTTGCCGAAACTGGTGAGCTGTGATTGCGAGCGCATCGGGAAGCCAGCTTGGACCTTACGCCTTTTCCGCCTCAAACGTCATTTGGGTAGTGGGCTCGCAGAAGATTGCCAGGAACCTTGAAGACGGCCTTCGTCGGGTGAAAGAATTCGTCATGCCCCACGAAGAGGAAAGAATGAAAGCAAGGACCGGTGGGAAAATGGGCACCATGCTCGGGAAGCTCATGATTTTCGAGCGGGAATCTCCAAGTCTTGGAAGAAAGCTCACACTCATCCTCGTCAGGGAACCAACCGGCGACTGATCATTGTCGCGCCGCGTGCGGAATTCCGAATAACGACAGCCCCACAAAAAAGGCCCTGCAGTCATCACGACGGCGGGGCCTGTTCATTCAGAATGCGAGGTTCTACCTTTTCCTGGCCTTCGAGACGGCCTTTTTCGAGGGTTTCTTGACTGCCCTCGCGGCTTTCTTTGCGGGTTTTTTTGCCGTCGGCTTTTTCGCGGCAGATCTTGCAGGTGCCTTCTTCAGCGCCGACCTGGTCGTTTTCTTCGATGCGTGTGCGCCCGCTTTCTTCGGCGCCTGTGCGCCCGCTTTCGCTTGTTCGAGGTCCGCAATGGCAGCCTGGGCCGCCGCCAGCCGCGCGAGGGGCACTCTGTAGGGGGAGCAGGAAACATAGCTCATGCCCACCCTGTGGCAGAACTTCACTGACTCGGGCTCCCCGCCATGCTCTCCGCAGATCCCGATTTTCAGATTCGGCTTCACGGAGCGGCCCCTGGTGATGCCCATCTTGATCAGCTCACCGATTCCCTCCTGGTCAATCGTCTGGAAGGGGTCGGCGGGCAGGATCTTTTTGTCGAGGTACGTGGGGAGAAAGCTCCCGATATCGTCGCGGGAGAAACCGAACCCCATCTGGGTAAGATCGTTGGTCCCGAAAGAGAAGAACTCGCACACGCCGGCGAACTTGTCCGCCGTCACGCACGCGCGGGGGATCTCGATCATCGTGCCGACGATCAGCACGAGCTTCGACTTCGACAGGCTGAACTTCGCCAGGACCTTCTCGTACACGCGGTCGATGATCTTTTTCTGGTCCACGATCTCCACCATGGTGGAGGTGACGGGGATCATGATCTCGGGCTTTGCGTTTTTGCCGGCCTGGATCAGCTCCGCGGCCGCCTCCAGGATAGCCTGGCTCTGCACCTCGGTCATTTCCGGGTAGGAAATGCCCAGGCGGACGCCACGGTGTCCCATCATGGGGTTGGACTCATGCAGGCCGTCCGCCCTCTTGTTGAACTCCTCCAGGGAGATCCCGAGGTCCGCGGCCAGACGCTGACGCTCGTCGGCCCGGGTGGGCACGAACTCGTGCAGGGGGGGATCGAGGAACCGGAAGGTGACCGGCAGGCCGTCCATGACGTCCAGGGTCTTCTTCACGTCGTCCTTCATGAACGGGAACATCTCCTCCAGGGCGTTGCGCCGCTCCGCCTCGGTCTTCGACACGATCATGCGGCGCAGCAGGAACAGGGGCCGGTCGGAGCCTTCCCCGTAGAACATGTGCTCGAATCGGAAGAGTCCGACGCCCTCCGCGCCGAACCCACGCGCCACGCGCGCGTCCTGCGGGGTTTCGGCGTTGGTGCGCACGCCCATTTTCCGGAACTTGTCCGCCATGGTCATGAACTTCTGGAACCGGGGATTCTCGGTGGCCGACACCATGGGAAGCGAGCCGATGTAGACGTGCCCCTTGGTGCCATTCAGCGTCACGATGTCACCGGCCTTCAGGACGAGGTCGGAGCCGGATATCCGTGCCGTCCTGCTGGCGGCATCCACGTGCAGCCCCCCGGCGCCCACGATGCAGCACTTGCCCCAGCCGCGCGCCACGAGGGCGGCGTGGGAGGTCATGCCGCCGCGCGCGGTCAGGATGCCGGCAGCGGCGCGCATCCCCTCGACATCCTCGGGATTTGTCTCTTCGCGCAGGAGGATGCACACGGTGCCTGCCTTCGCCGCGGCCACGGCTTCCTCCGCGGTGAAGACCAGCTTGCCGGAAGCGGCGCCCGGACCAGCCGGAAGCCCCTTCACGATCGGCGTGGCGTCTTTCTCCACCCTCTGGTCGATGATGGGGTGCAGCAGCTCGTCGAGCTGCCTGGGATCCAGCCGCTGCACGGCCGTCTGCTCGTTGATCAGCCGCTCGGCCAGCATGTCCATGGCCATGTTCA
>PMZS01000186.1 GCA_003170115.1 Spirochaetaceae bacterium | reverse complement strand
GGAGCGTAGCCAGGGATGGCGAGGGCGAGCGAGCACAGGGAAGTGCGGAAGCGAGCCCGTAGCACGCCAAAGGCGTGGAAAGTCAGTCAGCGGAAAGGGAGGCGGGAATGAGCCTGGAATCGGGGACATATTCCAAGGGGTTGGAAGGGATCATCGCGGATGAAACGACGATCTCCCGGGTCGACGGGCCACACGGCAAGCTCTATTACCGCGGCTACTCCATCGAGGACCTGGCACTGAATTCGGATTTCGAGGAAGTGACCTACCTCCTCCTCTACGAGAAGCTGCCATCGAGCTCCGAGCTGTCGGAGTGGCGCACGCGCATGCGGGCCAGCCGGGACATCCCGATCGAGGTGCAGATCATGATCCGCACCTTCCCGGCGAACGCCCATCCCATGCAGTTGCTGCAGTCCGTCATCGCCTACCTTTCCGTCTACATTGAACACACGATCCAGCACTCCCCCCAGTGCAACTGCCGTGACACCCTGCATCAGGTCGTGCAGATGGCCAGCGTGATCGCCACCTTCCACCGGTTCCGGCAGGGCAAGGGTTATGTCCAGCCCCTCCCCCACATCTCGCACGGGGGGAACTTTCTGCACATGATGCGGGGGCACGAACCCGAGCAGTATGAAGCGAGAATCATGGACAGCTGCATGATCCTGCACGCGGAGCACGAGTTCAACGCCTCCACGTTCACCGCCCGGGTGGTCGCCTCCACGATGTCCACCTGCTACTGCAGCATCTCCGCCGCCATCGGCGCGCTCTTCGGCTCACTGCACGGCGGGGCAAATGAGAGGGTACTGGAGATGGTCCGTGAGGTCGGGAGCAAGGAAGGCGTCAGCGCATGGATGGACAGGGCCGTCGCGGAGAAGCGCAAGGTGCCGGGAATGGGCCACCGGGAGTACAAGGTGAAGGATCCGCGCTCCTACGTGATGGAGGAATTCCTCAAGGAGCTCTCCGAAAAGAAGAACGACTGGCATGACTACGAAATCCTGAAGGAGATCGAAAAGCAGTTCCGGGAGCGCATGGAGGAGAAGGGCAAGCCCCTGTATCCGAACGTGGATTTCTTCTCGGGCGCGGTCTACAACCTCCTCGGCATACCCAAGATCCTTTTCACGCCGATCTTCGCCATGGCTCGCGTTTCCGGCTGGCTCGCCCACATCCTGGAGCAGCGGGAGCACGGGAGCAGGATCTACCGGCCCGAAAGCCTGTACAAGGGGGAGGCGGAGCGGCCCTACGTGCCGATCGCCCAGCGTTCATAGGGCGCCGCGCACCCGCGGCTCCTTGACTTCACGTGATGATTCGGTGAGACTCGCCCCGGTGAAAGGGGGAAGTCCGTGACCGTCCTCGCGATCTGCTGCCATCCCGACGACATGGAAATGATGATGGGGGGGACCGTCCTGCTGTTGAAGCAGGCAGGTTGCGCCGTTCATACGATCAACGTGGCCAACGGATGCGCCGGGAGCGTCGACCTGCGGCCGTCGGAGATTGCCGCCGTCCGCAAGCGGGAAGCAGAGGCTTCGGCGAAGCTCCTCGGCTCTTTTCACCACGAAAGCCTGACCGACGACCTGGAGGTCTTCTACACGCAGGATCTCATCAGGCGTGTCACCGCGCTCGTGCGCCAGGTGAAGCCCAATCTCGTTCTCACGCAGTCCCTGGAAGACTACATGGACGACCACATGAACACGGCGAAGATCGCGGTGACCGCAACCTTCTCCAGGAACATCCCGAGCTTCCGTTCGATTCCCGACGAGCCGGCGGTGTTCGAGGACGCGATGCTCTATCATGCTACGCCGCACATCCTCATGGACATGATGCGCCGCCCGATCGTCCCGGAGATCTACGTCGACGTCACCGCGGTCATCGACCGAAAAGAGAAGCTCCTCGCCTGCCATGCCAGCCAGAAGAAATGGCTGGACGCAACCCAGGGATATGACTCCTACCTGAAGACCATGCGGGACCTTTCAGAGAAAGTCGGCGGCATGTCAAAACGTTTCAGGTTCGCGGAGGGCTGGCGGCGGCACTCGCACGTGGGCTTCACCCGTGAAGACTGCAACCCTCTCGGTGATATCCTGAAGGAGCTCTGCCACACTATTCCCAGCCTGTAGAACGCAAGGACGCTTCGTGGAAACTCTTTCGACCGTCGTAGGGTTCATTTTCAGCTTCAAGGCCTACGTGATGCTTCCTGCCGTCATCCTCGTGGTGGCGCTGGCTATCCGCATGAACGTCGGGCAAGCCGCACTTTCGGCGCTGCGTCTTGGCGTGGGGTTCGCGGGCATCTTCATCGCCTTCGGATTCTTCGTCCAGCAGATCGCTCCCGCGGTGACGTCGATGGTGACCACGCGGGGACTGAACTTTCCCGTGCTCGACGTGGGATGGCCACCCCTGGCCGCGATCACCTGGGCGTCGCCCATCGCGCCGATCACCATCGCCATGGTCCTGGCGCTGAATTTCATGATGCTATCCCTGAACATCACCCGCACGATCAACATCGACATCTGGAACTACTGGCATTTCGCCCTGATCGGCGCCCTTGTGCAGAGCGCCTCCGGCAGTCTCCTCCTGGGGCTCGCCGCCACCGCCCTTATTGCCTTCTATTCGATCATCGCCGCCGACTGGAGCGCGCCCCACGTCGAGAGGGAGTGCGGCCTGAAAGGCATCTCGATCACGACACTTTCGATCAACGGAATGCTTCCGTATGCGGTGGCTGCGAACAGGGTTTTTGACGCAATTCCCGGTGTGCGCAGGATCACCCTGAGCCCGCATGGGAAGCTCGAAAAGTCGGATTCGTCCCCGCGCTACGGCATCCTCATGGAGCCCATGGCCATCGGCGCGCTGGTGGGCGTTCTTTTCGGCGTTCTCGCCGGCTACGACATGAAGCGCGTCCTTGAGCTCGCCATCAACGTCGCCGCGGTGATGTTCATCCTGCCCCTCTGCGGCGGCCTCATCGGGAAGGCCATGGAGCCCGTCTCTCTTCAGCTGAAGGGCATCATCCAGCGCCGGTTTCCGGACAAGACGGTCCTCTACGTCGGCATGGACGCGGGAGTGATAATGCAGAACAGCGCGGTGATCATCACCGGGCTTCTCCTCATGCCCATCAGCATCGCAATTGCCTTCGTCCTGCCGGGGAACAAGGTCCTTCCACTCGGAGACCTCGCGAACCTCATCGCGGTGATGTCCGTCATCGTGCTGGTGACCCGCAGCAATGTCTTCCGGGCGGTGATCATCGGCATCCCCATCGTCATCGGGTACCTGCTCATCTCGACGCACCTCGCGCCATTGTACACAGTGCTCGCCGCGAAAGTGGGGGCCGTCACGGCGCAGGGCTACGCGGGGGATATCACCGCTTTCACCGACGGGGGCAACCCGGTGCGCTTCTGGTTTTTCGAGATGTTCAGGGGAAATCTCATTGCCTTGCTGCTCATTCCCCTGGTTCTCGCCCTCATGTACTATTCGTGGAGACGCAACAGGAAGGAGATCGAGGAATGAACATTCTTGCGTTCGGCGCACATCCCGACGACGTGGAGTTCTATTGCGCGGGGAGCCTGCTGAAATACGCGAAAGCCGGCCACCGGGTATTCATTGCGCTCACCACGAGCGGGAACATCGGGTCGAACGTGATCGAGGGCCGGGAGGAGATTGCCCGGGTGCGGGAAGCCGAACAGCGGGAAGCGGCAAAAGTGTACGGCGCCGAGGTACGGTTTCTCCGGTTCGACGACGAGGGACTGCAGGACACGCCGGAGCTTCGCCGGGCGGTCATCGACGCTATCCGATGGGCGGCGCCGGACGTGATCTTCACGCACTTCCCCGGCGACACGAGCACGGATCACAACGTGACAGGGACGGTGGTGGGCAGGGTCATGCTGTCCCTGCCGGGCAAGAACATTCCCTCGGGCGAGCCCCCCCTCGCAAAGGCTCCGTCTCTCTTCTACTGGGACACGTCGGCGGGGCTCCACTTCGAGCCCGAGGCATATGTCGACATCTCCGAGACAATGGACGAAAAGCTTCGGGCGCTCGCAATGCACAAGAGCCAATTCGCCTGGTTGGCCACGTTCCAGGTCTCGAGCCTCACCGAACACTGCCGCATCGCGAACGCGTTTCGCGGGCTCGCCATTGGACGGGCATATGCGGAGGGCTTTCGTGGGTACCGTATCCACGGGTATATGCCCGATTTCAAGCTGCTGCCCTGAGGAGAAGATGTGCGCACCCGGAGCGACCTGATCCGGCTTCTTGATGTATCCGGCATTGAGTACGAGAGCCTGGGATCCGGGCGTAGCTGGATGATCGTATGCCCCGCTCTTGCAGCCCGGATCATGGGTGCGGGGATCGATGAGGAAAACGCCTTCTGGGTCCCCCCTGCGATCTCCACACAGGGATGGGGCCAGGGAGGCAATGCCGGCGGCCAGAGAACCTGGATCGCCCCCGAGGGCGGTCCTTCAGGGTTCTTTTTTTCGATCGACGGCGCCCGGTGGGATGTCCCGCCGGAGCTGGACCCGGGCAGGTACCGCGCAGCTCCCGCCCAAGCCGGCTGGAAAAGCTATCGAACAGCTCTCACTGCCCGATCGGCGGATGGGTCGCGCAGGGAAATCACTCTGGCCCGAAGCATGAGCATGGAGCAGGAAACCGCCTCCACGGGGATCATTCTTCACATTCGCTTCAGGCACGAATTGGGCAATGCGGGATCCACCGCCCTCGAGCACACAATTGGCCTCTGGAGCCTCATCCAGCTTCCCTGCGAAGAGCAGGGTGTCATCTTCTTTGCCGGGGGTCCCGCCCTGCGCCGCTATTTCGGAGAGCTCCCCATGGTGAGCAGGGACGATGCGGGCAGGGTCCCCTGGATGCAAGTCAAGGGAGG
>PMZS01000135.1:7826-16137 GCA_003170115.1 Spirochaetaceae bacterium | reverse complement strand
CTGGAGAAGCTGCGCCAGCGGGTGGAGGCCGGCAGGCTCAGTGATGCGGCGAAGATCGGCGCTGCGGCAGAGCGAATCATGCAGGCCCATCATGGGTATCGCTATTACCGCTGGCAGCTTGAGCAAGGACACTTCTCCTTCGAGGAAGACCCGCTGCGCCTGGAGCAGGAGAAACGAATTGAAGGCAAATACCTCATCGCTACCAGCGAGGCCAGCCTTGGCGCGCTGGAGGCGGTGCGGATGTACAAGGAGCTCAGCGAGGTGGAGCGCGGCTTCCGTTGTCTCAAAGATGTGCTGGAGATGAGGCCGATCTATCACAAAAGCGAGCGGCGCGTGAGGGCACACATTTTCGTGGCCGTCTTGGCGCTGCTTCTGACACGAGTGCTAGAGCGCCGGTTGAAGGAGGCAGGGGGTTGGAACATACAGCGTTCAGCCGCAGCGGGCCTGCCTCCGGAAACTCTGCTGGCCAGCCCCATCATTCGGACCCAGGCAGAGAGCGCCATGAAGGCCGATTTGATCAAGAACCTCTCGGAGCGCGGCCGCGAGGGCATCATCATCGCGCAGGTCAGGTGACCCCACCTACCTGACCGAATTCGACATCCTCGCGCCCTGGGTCGGTATGGTTGGCCCCGCGGATGACGTTGCCCGGTTCCTCTGGACGAGCATCGACAGCGCCGCCGCGAACGCCCGGTGGGGTTTGTCTCGTGCAACGCTGGAGTCCATGCAGCAAGGAGCTCATCCAGCGTAGCGGGTCGGAATCCCGCGGCGGCCTGGGCCTTGGCGAAGTTGTCCACCGACATGCCCGCGTCGAACGGGACAAGCCGGGCCGTCAGGGTTGCCGAACCCGACATGGTTTCGAGGAGTTCGGCGGCGTTCACCTGCGGATTCACCCAGTTGTAATCCCCTGCGTGCAGGGTTTCCGCAATGGTTTGTGCGTAATCCGCCTGAACCGTGTACTTCTGACTCGTATCAAGGGCACGGGCAGAAAGGGAAACGCACCCAAGAAGCAGAGAGGCCAAGGCGACGAGTGATACTCGCGCCGTAAAGTTTACGTGACTCATGAAGAAAAACAATGCGAGCTCTTTCAAAGTGGCCACGGTCATAACAGAAAATTAGCGCGGGATGCTGCAGGAGCCAGGTGTGATTCATCTGCCCCCGGCGGCCGAGGGAAGTTCAGCCCGCGGCGCGTCTCATTCGCGCCCCGACAACGATGAGCACGATGTCGACGATTCCGAGCACTCCCCGATGGCGATCCATCGCCGATGCCCCGACATCTGGCTGCCCGCCAGGATATTCGTTCCCCTCCGACGAAACAGCGCAGGTTGAGCGGCTCCTGTCGGAGTGGCGAGAGAAAACCCTGCAACTGACCGGGGCGATTGTGCGGACATAGTCGGCATGAGAGACGACATCCGCCGCTTGCCGTGCGCGCCTATCCCTTGAGGGCTCCCCGGGAGAGCCCCTCGATGAACTGCCGCTGCAGGATCAGGTAGACCGCGATCAGCGGCAGGATCGTGAACATGACGCTCGCGAACATGGTCGGCACGTCCGTCCAGAACATGGTCGCCATGTTCTGGAGGGCAACTTGGACGGTCATCTTGCGGTCGGCGGAGATCAGGATATAGGGGAACAGGAACTCGTTCCACAGCCACACGGAGAGCAGGATCACGACCGTTGAGATGACGGGTCGAGACAGCGGCACGACGATGTTCAGGAAAGTCCGCACCGGACCGCAGCCGTCGATCTCGATCGCGTCGAAGAGCTCCTTGGGCACGCTCTTGAAGAAGCCGGTCATCAGCAGCACGGGGACGGACAGGTACGCCCCAAGATAGCAGAAGATCACACCGCTCAGCGCGTTCAGCAGGTGCAGTGTCTGCAGCAGGAAGAACACCCTGACGATGACGGTGGTGGGCGGCACCATGATGCCGGCTACCAGGAACGCATAGATCACGGTGCCCAGCTTCGTCAACTCCTCCAGACGCGCGATCCCGTACGCTGCCAGGCCGCTGATCACGAGGATCCCCGCGACGCTCGACACGACAACGAAGAGAGTGTTTCGCAGATGCACGGCGAATGCGCCGCCCTGCCAGGCCTTGGCGTAGCTTTCCAGGACCGGGTGAGCGGGGAGCGACACCGGGTTCTGCATGTACTCGCCGTAGGTCTTGAACGAGTTGCTCACGATGGCAAGGATCGGGAAGACGACGACGAGCGCGAGGATCGAGATCGCGACGTAGAACAGGATGTTCACTGCGAGTGCGGGACGCTGCGACCGAATCCGCGGCATCAGTACATCCTCCTCTCCCGGGCCCGAAGGAGAAACAACACGCCGAAGCCGAGGACAAGGGTGAGGACGAACAGCAGCACGGCCATCGCCGCCGACACCCCGAACTGGCTCCCCGAAAACGCCTCCCACACGATGATCGTGGAGACCGTGGAGCTGATCCGCGGCGGCGTTGCATGGTAGATGAGCCACGGCTCGTCGAAGACCTTCAGGCAGCTGATGAATACGAGGCAGAAGTTCACGGTGAGCGCCGGCGCCAGCAGGGGAAGAGTGATGTGACGGAGCTTCCGCATAGATCCGGCGCCGTCGATGTCGGCGGCCTCCGTCAGCTCGGTCGGGATGGCCTTCAGGCCGGCGATGTAGATCGTCATTGACACGCCGATCCCGCCCCAGATGATGATCGCCGATATCACCAGCAGCGACACGACCGGCGTGCCCAGCCACGGGAGCGCGAGCCTCCCGAGGCCGATCGCGCGCAGGAGGTAGTTGATGAAGCCGCTGCTCGGATCAAGCAGGCACCCGAAGATGATTGCGCTCGCCACCCGGGAGATGACCACCGGCAAGAACAACAGCGTCTTGTACAACTCCGTGAGCCTCCGGTCCCGCGCGAGCATCAGGGCGATGACGAGAGACCCGACGTTGAGCGTGATCGTAGTGACGACGGAGATGAACAGCGTGTTGCTGAGGGCCGTGAGCATGCGGCTCGTGTCCTTCAGGAGGAAGCGGAGGTTGGCAAGCCCGACGAACACCTTCGGCGCCAGACCGTCCCACCTGTACAGGCTGAGCTCGAATGTGCCCAGGACTGGGTACACGAAGAAGAAAGAGAAGAAGGCCAGTGCCGGCGCGATGAAGGCGAGATACACCGCTATCTTCCGGGTCTGTGCTCTCGAGTATTGTTTCATCCTTCAACCCCGCGGCGGAGGTCGCCTGCCGGCGAATGGCTCGCCGGCAGGTGTGACCGAAACTTTCAGTATCGTATCCTACTTCGTCTGCTTCAGCAGCTCGTCCAGCTGCTTCGCGACGTCCTGGGCCGTGCCGCCCGTGACCATGGTTTCTCGTATCACGTCGAAGATACGACTCTGCACGTCTCGTCCGAAAGCTGTCGGCGTGTACGGCTGCTGATCGAATCGGACGCTGCCCATCTGTTCGACGTACTTTCCGAGCTCCCGGATGCTCTTCGTCGCCCGCGTGTCGGGGATGAACTCAGAGGCGCCCCGGATCGGTGTGCTGCCGCCGCCGGAGAACTGCAGGTGCTTCGCGGCGACTTCGGGAGTGCCGAACCAGGCGAGCAGCTTGGCCGCCGCCGCCTTCTCCTTTGCCTTGGAGTTGATTGTCAAGCCCTCGAGCACGGAGTCGATGATCGACAGGGTCCCCTTGTCATTGGCAGGCATCGGCATCGGCAGGATGTTCAGGTCGGCGTTCGCCTTTGTGAGCGAAGAGTAGTACCAGGCCCCGCCGAAGAACATCGCGGCCTTGCCCGTGCCAAAGTGACTCAGCGCCTGGTCGATGTTCATGCCCTCGGCGCCCTCGGGGATGTAGCCTTTCTTCTTGAACGTCAGCATCCGATCAACGGCCTTCAGGAAAGCCGGCTCGCTCGAGAAGGTGCTGTTGCCTTTGAAGATCCTCTCGCCCATTGGCAGGCAGTCAGTGCCCGCCACCGCCCCAAAGATGTCCCATGCCGCGAACGTCGTATTGTATGCATCACCGAACTCCCAGGTGACCGGAGTGACGCCGTTGGCCTTGAACGTTTCGCAGGCGGCCAACAGCTCGTCCCAGTTCGTCGGAGGCTTCACTTTGTACTTCGCAAAGAGGTCGACGTTGTAGAACGGGACCGCATTGTGCGCGACGATCGGCAGCATATAGTCCTTTTTGTCCACGGTCACCGTGTCGAGCACGCCGCGGGGCACGCTCTTCATGAAAGACTGGCTCGACAGGTCCTCCAGGTAGCCACCCCGGGCCGTTTCGACGATCTCCGCGCCCGAATGGATCATGATGACGTCGGCGAGCTCGTTCGCCGCGCGGCGGGTCTTGAATGCCGATTCCCACGACCCGAGCATCTGCGCTTCGACCTTGATGTTCGGGTTGGCCTTTGTGAACTCGGCGAACAGCGCGTTGTATTCCGCAGTCAACTCGCTGCGGAAGTGCATCAGGGTCAGGGTGACCTTGCCGCCCTCCTGTCCCCCGGCGGCAAACGATGCCACGGCAACTGTGCAGAGTACCAGAACCAGAACGAAGATCCGTTTCATTCTCTCATCCTCCTCAGTTAATCAACTAGACACATGCGACGAAAGCCCCCCATTCACCTGCTCCTGCTTCTGCCCCCTTTCTCAAGGTGTTGAGGTCCACCCTGTTGCTTTCCCCCATTCCGCCTCATCTGCGGTAGCTTGCTTCGAGCATCTTTCGTATCTCTTCGCCGGCCGCGACGCGAGGGTTGTTGCGGTAATCCGGTAGGATCGTGCTTTTGCGCGCCAGCGGGGCTACATCCTCGCTTTTGATCCCCAGGCCCTTCAGAGAGAGCCACATCCCGATGCCCTTCAAGAACGCATCAAGGGCCAGGCAGGAACCTTCCGCGGCCGCGGACTCGCTTGCCCCAACGAGCGATTGGTCGAGCACCCGCCCCATAGCCGCAAACTGCGGTTTCGCATATTCCCAGGTGAAACGGGTGAACTCCGGATAGACCACCGCAAGGGATTGCCCGTGCATCACCCCCGAGCAGTATCCCCCGATCGCCATCCCGATGCCGTGCGGCAGGGTGACCCCCGCGTTTGCGATGCACATGCCGGCGAGGGTATCAGCCACCGCCATCATCTCCCGGGCTTCGAGGTCCGTCCCGTCGCTCACCGCGCGTGGGAGGAAGGCGCCAACAATGCGCATGGCCTCGAGAGCCATCAGGTTCGTGATGGGCGAGGCGTTCACGTGAAGAAAGGACTCGAACGCGTGCGCAAAGACGTCGAAACCCGTGGAGGCGGTCACATCCCGGGGGACGGTGCTCATCAGGTCGGGATCGACGATGCTGATGCGCGGATACACCCGCGGGTGGAATATCGCCGACTTGGTCTTTGTCGCGGTTTCGGTGAGGACAGCCACCTGGGTGACATGGGAACCTGTTCCGGAGGTCGTTGGAACGGCCACGACCGGCAGCGTCTTGTCCGTCGGGGATTGCTTGAAGTAGAGGTAGTCCCACGCCGCGCCCGGATGCGTTGCCTCTACCGCGATGGCCTTCGCGGTGTCGATGCTGGAGCCGCCGCCAAGACCCAGGGCAATGTCGATCCGGCCGCCCCTCGCCGCGGTCGCCCCCGCGCTCACGCTCTCCGTGGTCGGGTTCGGGACTGCCCCGGCGAAGTGCGTGACCTCCACGCCCGCTTCGCGCAGGCTCCGCATGACGGTCTCTACGTGGGGACTCCGTGCGGGAAGGACGCGGCCGGTGACAAGGAGGCACCGATCTCCCAGCGAGGCGACGGCGGCACCCACCTCCCGCACGCGTCCCCTGCCGAATCTGATCTCCGTTGGCTGGTAATAGGTAAAGCTCGTCACATGCCTCTCCTCATCAACAACCTAGTGTTCGCTCAACCGTGAAGATGCTCGGGGTGAAAGACGAAGCAGTTCAGCGCGAGGGAGACGGCGCCGAACAACGCCGCATTCATGCCGAGCGCCGAGGTCTCAACCACGGTGCCTGCCCGGATGACGTCCATCGTATGCATTTCGAACTCGGATCGAACCGGATCCAGCAGTGTGCTGCCGGCCAGCGACACGCCGCCCCCGATGATGATCCGCCCCGGGTTCAGCAGGTTCGCAACCATCGCAATCGCCCGCCCGAGATACTTGCCGGCCGCGTCGAAGATCGCGCGCGCTTCCCGGTCTCCGGAGGAGGCCCGCTGCGCGAGTTCGCGCGCGGTGATTCGCTCACCCCTGCGCTGCTTCAGCGCCTGATTTGCCCGCCGCTCGATCGCGTGTCCCGAGGAGACCGCCTCGAGGCATCCGGTCTTGCCGCAGTAGCACTTCACGCCGGACCGCGTGACGAACAGGTGCCCGAACTCGCTGTGATTGTCGTACACCTGGTTGTTGAATATGACCGCCGAACCGACTCCGTAGCCGACGTTTACGTAGAAAGCGTTCCGCAGGCCCCGCGCATTCCCGAACCACTGCTCGCCGAGGGCCATGGCACGTGTACAGTTGTCCACAACGACGCTCAGGTCGACGGCGTTGCCGATGAGCTCGCCCAGCGGCACATGCTTCCAGTTGAAATCGGGAGAAAAGCGGACTGTTCCGCTGCTTGACTCGACGATCCCCGCAGCCGACACACCCACGCCCAAGATCGAACCCCGCTCCACGCCTCCCCGCTTCCGGACTTCTTCCACGATAGACCTGACGCACGACACGACCCCGCGGACGCCGCGGCTGCCGGGCGTGGCGCGGTGACAGCGGGCAATCACGTTTCCGCCAAGGTCGCTCAGTGCCCCGTTGATCGTCGTGGCGCCGATATCGATACCGACGACCCGTCGGCGTTCCGCGTCGAGGGAAAGCATGATCGGCTTGCGACCCCCGGAAGACTGCGAGGCTCCCTCGCCGCGCTCGACCAGCAGGTGCTCCCGCACCAGCGCATTCACGACGGAGGAGACGGTGACTTTGCTCAGGTCAAGGTGCCGGACGAGCTCCGCGCGGCTCGTCTTCTGGCGGCTTCTGAACGCATTGAGAACAAGGGCCCGGTTGATCTCCCTTGCGTGCTCAGGATCGCCGGTGCGGTGCGGAGGCGTCATCGCACGCTCCCTAATGCCGGCCGCGTCCCATCCCTCTGTCGCATCGCAAGCGCCACCCGCAGCGTTCTCACGGCCCCCGTGTCTCCATCGTCTGCATCCGCAGCTTGTTTCGGAATTTGTTCCTATACTATACGAACCAATCGGCGCTGTCAAGTCTTTTCCCGGTTTTCCTTTCCGTACCGAACGCGGCGCGTCCGGACCACGCGAAATATCCGCGCAACGGTGTTTTCGATTGACAGGCGGCTCCGCGAGAGCTAAGGTTCGTCCGCCAGTCGCAGACTCCCCCGTCTGTCGTGGCGGTAGCTCGTACAGCAAATCACAGGAGGAACAGATGAAAATCGGTGTCACATCGAACACGTTCATGTTGTACCCGGTCGAAAAGACCCTTGAAGTTGCCGGCAAGCTCGGCTGTCGAGGGATCATGATGATGTCCGATCGACCCCATCTCCATCCGGACGACTACATCGGGAAGACGAAGAAGGTGCTGGACCTCGCGAAATCCTGCGGGGTGGAGATCTACGGCCTCGATCCGATTCACGCTCCGTGCCTCAATGACCTTGCCGCCAAGCACAAGCCGTCTCCTGACATGAAGGCGCGGTGGAACAACATCTTCCGACACGGCGTCGAACCATACTTCACTTCCAACGAGGAATATCTCCGCCGTCTCCGGATCGACTTCACGAAGCGGTGCATCGATCTGGGCGCCGAGCTCGGCGTGAAAGTCGTGCAGGTTGCCACCGGGCGTACGCTCTCGGACCCGGATGACGCCGACGCCTGGGTGAAGGCGGGATGGAAGGAGCTGTACGACCACGCGCTGTCCCGGAATATCACGCTGGCCACTGAAATGGCCGAGGACCAGTACGTCTCCAAGCCGGACGAAGCCCTGGAAATGCTGAAGGCGATCGGAGCCGCGCCGGAGCATTTCGGCATGGTCATGGACATCGGCCACATGTGGGTCCAGCGGTTGGACGTGCCGGCGCAGATCCGCAAGCTCGGCAAGGAACGCATCAAGGTCGTCCACATCGAGGACATGAAGAGGTACAAGCATTTCCACCTGCCGATCGGGGAGGGATCTATTGACCTTCTTGCCGCCCTCAACGCCCTGAAAGAGATCGGTTACGAAGGCTACCTCATGATCGAGATGTACAACTTCTATGACGATCCGGAGCCGGCAATGACGCGATGTGTCGCGAATCTGAAACGGCTCCTGGACAAGGCAGGCATCGCGTACTAATGCCGTGAAGCGCGGCTCGGGTCCCGCCGGCTCTGGGGCGGG
>PMZS01000135.1:0-7806 GCA_003170115.1 Spirochaetaceae bacterium | reverse complement strand
GTCGTGAAGAAGGGCTCAAAAATCCTTCTCATTTGATCACTGTCAATTCCCACGCCGTCGTCGATCACTCTGATGACGACGCCCTTTTTCTTTCGATCCGCTGCATACCCCGCTTCAACGACGATTGTGCCGTCCTTCGACACTGCCTCGATCGCGTTCAACACTAGATTGACCAAGACTTCTCGCAGCTTGCTTGCGTCATAGTGCAGAGACATTCCCCGCGCCGTTGATTGGGTGAGCACGATTCCGTTCCTCGAACACGATGGTGAAAACGCGCTGATGACCTCTTCGATCAATGCGCCGAGGTCGACATCGCGCCGGGGGAAAGGCTTCTCTTTTGCGTTTCTCTGGCTCATGAGATCGTTCACGATCGCTTTGATCCTTTTGATCTCATTCTCGCTCTTGGAAAGGTACTCGTCGATCTCCGGAGATCGACTTATTTGCCTGATCAGCTTCAGGAGATTGTTGATGATCGCGAGGGGGTTTCTTATCTCATGCGCGAAAAACGGAATCGTCTTGTTCGCCGACGTCAGCTGGTAGTACTTTTCGAAGCCGATATCGACCCTGGATTTGTCGAAAAGGAGCATCGATCCGAGGAAGGAATTGTCCTCGTCATAGATCGGGATGATGGAGAGGTCGGCGGTGCTCGGCCGGTCGTCGATGAGGAGCTTCATCTTCCTGATTCTGGTGATCGTGCCGTCAGAAAGAGAGGAGCGGGCGCCGAAATCTGCGAGCTTCCTTGAGTTCCACGGGAAAAGGGCGCAAATGTTCGCGTTGAGATAGCTTTCTTTTGAGATGCCAAAATGCATGGCGAAGCTGTCGTTGATCGAGGCGATGTTCTCCTGGGTAGTGATGATGAGCATGGGGATCGGCATGCTGTTTATGATGTTCTCGTAGAAATTGCTGAGGTAAAACAGCTCGAAGTTCTTCCTCGAGAATTCCTTGGACGGGTACAAGTTAGATACGGAGAGTTGGACCAGATCGAGCTTGTTCAAATGGGACGCCTTCTGTGTAATGGCGAGCTTGCCCTGATGAAAAAGGGAAATGCGGTCCGCGAAATTGTAGACTTCTTCTATGTTGCTCGTCACATAGAGAACCGCCGTTCCCCGCGACCGCAGCGCAGAGAGCTCGCGGTGAAGCACGTCGACCTGGGGGCGCGTGAGCCGAGAGGAAATGTCGTTTACGATCAACAGTTGCGAGGATCTGCAGAGGCTTCGCGCGAGGCACAGGACCACCTTCTCCTCGTCGCCACATTGGTCGACAGGTGACAGGAGATCGATGTCGTTCGAGAAGAGCCGGATCTTCGCTCTGGCCAGTTCCGCCAATGGGGAAGTATTGAGAAAGGCTCGATTCGTGCCGACGCGGCGCAAAGGAAAGATGTTTTCCAGCACCGTCAGGTGCGGGAGGATTCTTGGGATCGAGTGAATGGTTTCGATGCCGACCTCCAGGGCTTTCCGGGCGGAGAATCGCGTGATCTGACGGTCGGCAAAAAAGATTCTGCCGGTGTATCGCAGGTTGAGTCCCGACAGGACTTCGGCAAGAGCGTTCTTGCCGGAGCTCTGGTCGCCCGCCAAAGCGTGTATCTCGCCGCGGTTGATCGTAAGATTGACGTGGTTCAGTATCTGCTTTCTGTTGCTGACGACGCCGAGATTGCGGACACTGAGAAGGACACGCTCATTCATGGCCAATCCTGAAATCGCGCAACCAGTTGTAGAGGGTTCGGCGGCTCACTTTCAGCACCCGGGCGGCGTCGGACTTGTTTCCTTCTGTCCTTTCAAGCGTGGCGACGATGAGCTTCCGCATATACTCGCTTCTGTAGTTGGCGGAAGGCGGGAGTACGTCGTCGTCGGACCGTTCCCAGCGCACAAGGCTCTCCGGCAGGTCGGATATCGAGATCGCGTCACCTTCGCAGACTATCGCGGCCCTCTCGATGCAGTTCTTGAGCTCGCGAACGTTCCCCGGCCAGTCGTAGCCGTTCAGCAAAGCAAACGCGCCGGGGTCGACCGCCGCGATATTCTTGGAGTACTTTGCGTTGAACATCGACAGAAAGAAGTGGACGAAGCCCGCAATGTCGTCCTTCCGCTCTCTCAGGGCAGGTATTCGAATCTGAAGCGCATTGATGCGATACAGGAGATCTTCACGGAAGAGCTTCCGTGAGACCAGGAGATCCAGATCCTTGTTGCTTGCGGCGATCACGCGACAATCGACCGTGATGTCCTTCGTGCCGCCCAAGCGCGCAAAGGTATAGTTCTGGAGGACCCGGAGGAGCTTTGCCTGCAGCTCGAGGGACATGTCCCCGATCTCGTCAAACAGGAATGTGCCGTGTTGGGCTCCTTCCAGACGACCCATTTTCGAACGAACGGCGCCGGTGAATGCGCCCTTCTCATAACCGAACAACTCGCTCTCCAGCAGCGTCTCCGGAATAGCGGCGCAGTTCACCTTCTGGAACGGATGCGAGGAGCGGCTGCTGTGGGAATGGATGTGATTGGCAATTATTTCCTTGCCGGTACCGCTCTCGCCCGTAATCAGGATGGGAGAGTCCGTGGCGCTGAACTTCTCCGCGAGTCTGAGCATCTTCAGGAAATGGGGGTCGGCTGACTGAAGCGAGATGCCGTCCGCCGGGGCAATCTGCGTCCGCGCGTCGGCCTTATTGAGATTCTGACGGATCACGATGAGCAGCTCGTTGAGATCGAACGGCTTCACGAGGTAGTCGCGCGCGCCCAGCTTGAATGCCTTCCGGGCAGTTTCAATCGAGGCGTACGCGGTGATCATGACGACGGGAATGCGCCTGCTGACTCTCGGGATGAACAGCAGTCCGCTCACGTCGGGCATGACAATGTCGCATAGGACGAGATCGATGCGGTCGTTCTGCACGATTTCCATGCCGGTCTCGGCTGATAGCGCGGTACTGACGACATAGCCCTCCATCTCCAGCAATTTTTTCAGAGATGTGAGCATCCCCTCTTCATCGTCGATCAGCAAAAGATGGACTCTGTCGGTCAATCAGCCTTCCTTCCGCGCAAATGATCCGTGCGGAGAAACCGGTTGTCAATACGGGGTAGGAGCAGAAGATGAGTCGTCGTTGCGTAAAACGGACGATCACTCGTCTGTGAACGATGGTTTACACCTGTGAAGGAAAATGCACAGAAACGTTCCCCCGTTGCTGACCGGGGCTCAGCGTTGGGGGAGGGGAGTGGACACGACATTTCTTTTTGGAGTATGTACAAATGATCAATCGCGAAATTTCTCCGAAAGGATTGGCATGCAAATTGCACTCTGCCATGTACCGGCAGGAGCAAGGAGGGACATGCAGCACAAGCAAGCTGAAGCTTCCATTCGCGTGTGTTCGGGCAATGTTTCCGCACGAAAATAACAGAAGAGGAGGATCCAGATGAAAAAGACACTTTGTTTTGCCGTTGCCATGATCGCTCTGGCCGCATCTCTCGCTTTTTCCTCGGGGAGCGGCGAAGCCCCGAAAGAGAAGCGACACATAAAGCTCGCGTATAGTCTCGAGCAAATGACAGAGGCGATGAAGATTGGAGTTGACACGATCAACGCCCGCATCCATGCAATCAATGCGAGCCGCAAGGACATTGTCGTTGATGACCTCGTGACATATTCGGCAGAGTACAAGCTGGACAAGCAGCTTTCGGACATCGAGACAATCACCCAGACGAAGCCGGACGTGCTGATCGTGAGCGCCGTGGACCCAACCGGCATCCTTCCCGCCCTCAAGACGGCGCGCGAAGCAGGAATAAAGGTCCTCGACCAGCGGGGCCAGCTCGATCCGAACTATGTGGACTGCAACTACCTCATTATCGATGAAGTTGCGGGTGGGCAGATGCTCAAGGGAATGGTGAAGAAGTATCTCGTCGCGAATCCGAAGGTGAAACTGAACTTCGGGCTCATCTACCACGAGCAGACGATTACCGTTATCCAGCCTCGGCTGTGGGGCATCAGGGAGCTCGCAAAAGAGATGCCTGACCGCGTCACCGTTCTCAATGAGCAATACACCGGCGTCACCGACAAGGCCATGGCCATCATGGAGGACTGGCTGCAGAAGTATCCGACGATGAATGCCGTAGCCACGGCATTCGACGAGCTCGCCATAGGAGTCGTCAACGTGCTGAAATCGGCGAACAAGATCGATGATTTCTTTGTCGCCAGCGACGACGGCACTCCCCAGGCGTGCGAAATGCTCCGCAAGGGGTACATCAAGGCCGAGGTGGGCTTGCTGAACGGACCGATGAAGTCGTACGTCGCCGACTTGGCGGTCTCGCTTGCGCTGGGCGATCCAATCAAATTCGAGCCCGGAACGAAGACCTACAAGTATCCCAGTCTGTACGAGATTACACAGCAAAACGTTGACGAATACCTGAAACTCGCTGCGTGGTGACATTCCGTGACCTCGATGGCTCCTGCTGGAAGCCGTCGAAAGCCGCTCCGTCGGGATGGAGGACATCGCGACGGAGCGGCAGCGATGCTCGATGACCGTGCAATCGGATGCGATGGACGTTGATTGTTTCTCGGCACACCCGGTACCCTGAGGTCTCGTGCGCGAAAAACGGCTTGCAAGGGAGAAGTGATGCGCAGCAAAGAAGGACAGGCGCAGCTGAAGGATGCAGTGTACCGTGTTGTGCTGAGAAACAAGGTCGCCGTCATTGTGATCTTTCTCGGACTCATTCTCAACTTCGTGACCCCGCTCTTCCTCACATCCACGAACCTGTTCAATGTGCTGCGACAGATCACGACCACCGCGATATTGTCGGTTGGCTTCACTCTGGTCCTCGGTGCGCGTGAGATCGATCTCTCCGTTGGCGCCTTGCTGGGCCTGGTGGGCGTCATACTGGCCAAGCTCCTCGTGGCGGGTGTTCCGATCTGGCTCGCCATCGCGATCGGGCTGGCATTTGGCACCGTATGCGGAATGGCCGGCGGCATCATCATTACCTTGTTCGAGATCCCGGCGTTCATCGTCACCCTTGCCACGGCGCAGGTTTACCGAGGCGCGAATTACCTGATTACCGGAATGGCTCCCGTGACGAAGCTGTCGGAAAGCTTCGCCTTCATCGGCCAGGGATATCTTGGTCCCATTCCGATTCCAGTATGCATCCTGGCGGTGGTCTTCGTCATTGTCGTCGTGGTCGTGAACAAGACGCTCTTTGGACGGCACGCGATAGCGGTGGGGGGAAACATCGAAGCCGCCCGGCTCTGCGGCATCAAAGTGATGCGAGTTCGCGTCGGGGTCTACGCCGTGGCCGCGCTGTGCGCCTCGATCGGGGCGGTCGTGATGACCGCGCGGGCCGCCTCGGCTCAGATCGGGGCGGGGCAGGGAATGGAGATGGATGCGATCACGGCGGTGGTCATCGGAGGCACTCCGCTGTACGGAGGCAACGCGAACGTGATCGGGACTCTTTTTGGCTGCATGATTGTCGGGATGGTGAACAATGGATTGAATCTTCTGGGCATCGATTCGAACTGGCAGGTCGTCGCAAAGGGTCTTCTCATTCTCTTTGCGGTCCTGTCCGACGTCCTGACGACGCGGTTCTACGAGAATGTGCGGAGGAGGCAAACACTCGCGGAGTGAAGGTTTTTGCGAGAAACGAGGAGGAGAAGGATCGTGGCAAACAGTCTTCTGCAGGGCTGCGCCTTTCATCATGTGTCGATCAATGTGAAGGATTTCGAAGGGTCGGTAAAGTTTTACAAGGCTCTAGGAATGACAGTTTTTGTGGAGTTTTCCATTGGCGACGGAGGCAGGCATTGCTTTATCGATGTCGGAGACGGCCCGTATCTCGAGCTGCATTCGACAACCGAGTCGCGGCTGCGCGAGAGCCGGATGCAGCACTTCTGCTTCCACGTCACAGACGCCGATGCCGCTTACAAGATCGCCCTGGAAAACGGCGCACGGACGAAGGAGGCGCCATTCGATTTTGATCTTCGTTGCGCGGGCATGACAATCCACGCGAGGATTTGCCATGTCTATGGCCCGGACGGAGAAAGCATCGAGTTTATCAACTGGCGGAATTACGACCCGGAGAACTACACAGGGTTTCTGGAACGAGGAAAGGAGTAGGTCGAGCAATGGAACTGCCCGCGTCGGGGACCGCGCAGACGATCGATGATGGCAAACCGATCCTCGAGTTGCACAAGATCTGCAAGTACTTCGGGGGCGTGCACGCCCTCGAGGATGTCGATTTAGCCCTCTACCCGAACGAGGTGCTAGCCATCGTTGGAGACAACGGCGCGGGGAAATCCACCTTGATCAAGACGATATCCGGTGCGCACCGACCCGACAGCGGTGAGATCTATTTTCAGGGCAGGAAAGTGGAGATTTCGAATCCACGGGTCGCCCGGCAACTCGGCATCGAGACGGTCTATCAGGATCTGGCGTTGGTGAACACCCTCGATGTGCCGGAGAATATCTTCCTGGGAAGGACGCCGACGCGCCTGCGCTGGTTCGTTGACAAGAAAAAAATGTTCGCTCAGACCCGGGAGATACTTGAGCGCCTGAATATCAAGATACCCTTTCTGCGGGACCCCGTTCAGAACATGTCCGGCGGCCAGCGTCAGGCTCTCGCCCTTGGGAGGGCCGTTGCATGGGGAGGGAGAATCGTCATTCTTGACGAGCCGACGGCGGCCCTGGGCGTTCGGGAGAAGAGCAATGTCCTAACCCTCATCAAACAGTTGAAGGCGCACGGAGTGGCGATTGTCGTCATCAGTCACAACATGAGGGATGTCTTCGATGTCTCCGATCGGATCGTCGTGCTGCGTGGCGGCAAAAACGTCGCGTCGCGCCCGAAGGAGGAAACCAGCATGGACGAAATTGTCAAGCTGATCACCGGGGCCCTGGAGTCCGTCGACATAGCGCACCAGGACTGACGCATGTCAGCCTCCGCGTCTCTTGAGCCAGCCCAGAAGCTTCTCCGGGGGCCACGTGTTGATCACGTCGTCAGCCGTCAGCCACGCGCGGCGCGCAATGGCCACACCGAAAGGGAGCATATCGAGATCCGCTTCTGAGTGCGCGTCCGTGCTGACGCTCAGGGGAATGCCCATCTCCTTTGCAGGGGTGGCTTTGGAGATCAACGCCAGCCCGTACAGGCTGGACCTGGAGGATGTCTACGCCCGGCGCCGTGCGCAACCCGCACGTGGACACCGTCGGCCACCCGACGGGACGACTGATCCCCGACCGTCCGGGAGCGGACTTGGACATGGATGCGATCCTGGCGGCTGCCGCAGAGTCAACGCGAGCACCCGGCAGGGCAGGCAGTACCATGGGCCTTCGGGGATGCATTAGCATCGACTCCCTGCCGCTGCAGATCCTCCTGAATGATAACCCCGGGTGGGCAGGCACACCCATCGCGTTGACCCGGGAGGAAAGGCCGCAGAGCTCGATACTCGCTCTCAATCGGGAGGCTCGGGAAAAGGGACTCGCCGTCGGGATGAAATACGCGAGCGCCCTCTCCATCGTTCCCGACCTCCGCGCACGGGCCGTACCGGCGGACCGGATCGCGGAGGCACGCGCTCACCTCGTACAATCGCTCATTGCCTTTACCCCTGACATCGAGCTCTGCCCGTTTGACGCTGATGCGCTCTGGGTGTGGGTGGAGGGGCTTCGATCTCTCTACACGACGGAGGCCGCCTGGAGCCAGAAGGTGCGCTGCTCGCTGGAGGCTGAAGGGTTCCAGGCCATAATCGTGATCGGCTTTACGCGATTCGGCACCTATGCGATAGCGCGAAGGACCAGGGCGCGCTCGGTTGTGTTTGCCACCCGTGAGCAGGAGCAGCCGAATGGTAGCAACAATTATAGCT
>PMZS01000194.1 GCA_003170115.1 Spirochaetaceae bacterium | reverse complement strand
CGCCCACCGTGAGTTGTTTCCCCTGGTGCGAAATGCGGGGATCGTCCTCGCGGACCTGGATGACGACAGGGCGGCGAGGCTCTACGTGGCCCTCGAGGAGGCGTTCAGGGCGGAGGAAAATGGGTTCGAGTCCCTCTGCGGGCGTATCGACGATCCCGCCCTCCGTGACCTTGCAATCCGCAAGGTTGCCAGCGGCGAGTTCGACATGAACCAGGAGCGGCTGGTGGTGGACGGCGTTCGCCGGATCCGTCAGCGGGCACTGAGGAAGAAGACGGAGATGGTGAGCGCTGAGCTGCGGAGGCTTGAAAAGGAAACGACGGATCCCGCGCGGCTGCGGGAACTTCTCACGGAAAAGATGCATCTTGACAGCGAGCTTGAAAGACTGAAGACGGGGGCCGCAGGGTTTTGAAAACGAAATTGGCAGCGAACAAGATTGAGACCGCGAAGAAAAAGGCCGCTGACGCGGCTCATGGGCCGGCGAACGCCGCGCAGAAAGCAACCCTTGGCGCGCACGCTGTTGCGAAATCCGCCCCTGGTGCAGGGAAATCCGCGCACGGCGCCGTGAGCCCCGGTCATGGGGCGACCAAAGCTGGCCACGGGGAAACGCGTGGGGCAAGGAGGTCCTCCAAGGCACTGGCCAGGGGCGTGCTGTTGCTCAAGGATGACCCGGCGGTCAGGAAACTGCTCGAGTACGCGAAGGGCAAGAAGAGCGTCAGTTACGACGAGGTGAGCGATTTCCTCCCGGATGCCATTGTCAATTCCGACCGGATCGAGGAGGTCATCGCCCTTCTGTCGAAGCACAGCATCAAGCTCGCCGATGAGGAGATCTCGCTGGAGATCGAGGAAGAGAAGCCGGTCAAGGACCGCAANNATCAAGGGCGTCATCAGGAACTCAGGTGTTCTCGTGCGGGAATTTCTCCGGCTCGGCCTGCGCGCGACCACCGTTCGTGATCCCCGGGAGATGAACCTCACGAAGAAAGAAGCCACGGAGTACCTCGCCGAGACGCGGAAGCTGGGCGCCTACTACAAGGAGCCCTTCCGCGATCACCTGCCGGACATCAAGCGCTANNGCCGACTCCCTGAAGAAGGTCGAGCTGCGTCCGGAGGATCTTGCCGCCATCGCAGAAAGGCTCATCGCCGTCGCGCGTCGAATCCGTTCACTGCAGAAGGATATCAGCAGGGTTGAGAAGCGCCTCCGCGTTTCCTCCCCGCGCGACATGAAGGCGCTGGCGAGAAAGCTCGCCTCCCCGGCCGACCGGGAACGGGCGGAGAAGACCGTGGGCATGGGGGAGGAACGCGCGCGGGAGTTCCTCCGCATGCACCAGGTGAGCGAAAAGAAGCTGGAGCGCTACCAGACCGTCTTCGAGAACAAGCTTGAGGATATCCTCGCAATGGCCGACGAGATCGAGCGCGGCCGCACCACCATGAAGGAAGCCAAGGACCGGCTCATCAAGGCCAACCTCCGTCTTGTGGTAAGCATCGCGAAGAAGTACACCAACCGGGGTCTCCACTTCTTCGATCTCGTGCAGGAAGGGAACATCGGTCTCATCAAGGCCGTGGAGAAGTTCGAGTATCGCAAAGGATACAAGTTCTCCACGTACGCAACCTGGTGGATCCGCCAGGCAATCACCCGCTCGATCTCCGACCAGGCGCGCACGATCCGGGTGCCCGTGCACATGATCGAGCAGATCAACAAGGTGATGCGCGAATCCCGGCAGCTCATGCAGGTCCTCGGCCGCGAGCCCAGCGACGATGAGGTTGCCGAGAAGCTGGGATGGGCGACGGGCCGGGTGAAGGCGGTCAAGAGCGTTGCCAGGGAGCCCATTTCTCTGGAGACCCCCATCGGCGAGGAGGAGGACAGCCTCCTGGGCGACTTCATCGAGGACAAGGAGGTCGAAAGCCCGTCGAATATGACGGCCTTCCGCCTGCTCCAGGAACAGCTTGAGTCGGTGCTCACGACCCTTCCGCCGCGCGAGCAGGAAGTGTTGAAGATGCGCTTCGGCCTGGAGGACGGCTACTCCTTGACTCTGGAGGAGGTCGGCCTCTATTTTAACGTCACGCGGGAGAGGATCCGACAAATCGAGGCCAAGGCGCTGCGCCGCCTGAGGCACCCGACCCGCAGTCGCCGCTTGAAGGATTATCTTGAGCACTAGAGGAGCANNAGGAAGTTCGAGGTGGAGAAGGAGATCCAGGAGATACCCAAGTCCCTGGCCACCAAGACGGAGCTCCTTAACCGCCTTAAAAAGTCGTATATGGACAAGAGCGGCTCGCACCAGGCCACGACCACGCGGATCGAGGACATCGGCCAGAAGCTCATCGATGCCGAGCAGGAGCGCGAGAAGTCGGAAGGCCAGATGGACATCATCAAGACGCAGCGCGAGTACGAGGCACTGGACAAGGAGATCAAGGACGCCACGGAAAAGGAACAGAGCCTGCGCAAGGAGCTGCAGCGGGAACAGACTTCCGTCGAGGAGCTGAAAAGCGTCCTCGAGAAGGAAGAGATGATGATCAGCAAGCAGGAAGAGGACGTCAAGGAAGAGCAGTCCAAGATCAAGGTGAAGATCAAGGAAAAGAACACCGAGCTGAAAAAGCTGCAGGGCGAGGAGAAAAAGATCACTCCCGGCCTGGAGGAGGACATCCTCTTCAAGTTCGAGCGGATCATCAAGAGCAAGTCCGGCATCGGCATCGTGTCCCTCACCAAGGGCGTGTGCACGGGTTGCTACATGATCCTCCCGCCGCATTTCGTGAACACCGTGCGTCGCGGCGAGCACGTGGAGTTCTGCCCGTACTGCAGCAGAATCCTCTTCTACCAGGAAGATGAAGAGGACGAGGCCCTGGAAACTGCGGTCATCGACGAGGAAGGAGATGAGGAAGAGGAGGAGGAGGAAGAAGAGGAAGAGGCGGAGGACGAGGAAGAGGAAATTTAGGGAAGCACGACCAGCGGCTCCCGCTGTCCGCAGGCGCGCGGCAAGCCGCGCTTGCCCGGCCAGCTGCCGCCGTTGATCGTGGTTGCACAATGTCGGATTTCATCCGACATTGTGTAAGGGCAGATCAGGCCATCGCTCGCGCGCGTGTCCTTCACGGGGTGCGCGCGGGAGAGGAAAGTCCGGGCTCCACAGAGCGGAACGCCGGGCAACGCCCGGGACTCGCACGCCGAGCCCAGCCCTGCGTGCGAGGACAGAGAGTGCCACAGAAAACAGACCTCCTCATCGGGCCCTCCGGGGCGCGTGAGAGCGGACCTTGGCAACGAGGACCGCGAGGGAAGGGTGAAAAGGCGGGGCAAGAGCCCACCGCCCTCCCGGCAACGGGAGGGGCACGGAAAACCTCGTTCGGAGCAAAGCCAAGCAGCAGGGGGCTGCTCGCCCGCCGGAAGCATCCGTTCCGACGCCCTGCGGGTAGGCTGCACGAGGGCCCGGGAAACCGCGGCCCCCAGAGAGATGGTGGTCCTTGACAGAACCCGGCTTATCGATCTGCCCTTTTTCTGAAATGAAGAGGCAATGACCTTGAGATATGAGCATTACCGGACCGGCCAGCGGGGCAGGAAGGGAAGGCGGCTTCGCACGGTTTTCATTCCGATTTTCGGCGGCCTCCTTGTCCTCCTGGCTGTCGCTTTTTTCATCTTCCACGTGCCGGCTCGATTCCTCGGAGCCGGAGGTCCCCGAAAGTCACCGGGCAGGCTTCCGGACTTGTTTCGAGCGGAAAAGTATGACGACGTGATCTCCGCCACGGACGCAATCCTGGTGGGAGATCCCCTGAACCCGGACGCGCTTTCCTACCGGGGATTCGCCAGTTTCTACAAGTCCATGTCGCAAAATGCCGCCGAAGAACGCATGCCGTACCTCGACCAGGCGGTGATCTCCCTGCGGCGGGCGAGGCTGGCCGGCACGCGGTTCCCCGGTGAGATCGACTACGTGCTGGGCAAGGCCTATTTTACAAAGGGAAAGTACTACTACGACCTGGCGATCTCCAGCATCGAAAGTTCTGTGGCCAAGGGGTACATCCAGAAGGACTCCTACGAGTACATCGGGCAGGCCTACAGCCAGCTGGGGGACTATCAGAAGGCAATGGAGAACTTCCTCCTCGCTCTGAAAGACGACTCCGGGGACCTGCTGCTCTTGACAATCGGCCAAACTTATTACCAGATGAAGCGTACGAGCGACGCCGTCGATTACCTCCTGCGGACCCTCAACAAGACCGAAGACAAGGATATCGAGGAGCGGACGCGGTTCCTCCTCGGCGGAATCTACCTGGACACCGGGGAGCTGTTCAAGGCCGAGGAACAGTTCGCGGCGGTCGCGAAGATCGATCCCGGGTCCGCCGATGCGCACTACGACCTCGGCGAAGTGTATGCGAAGATGAACGACCCGGTGAAGGCGCGCGCGGAATGGCGAAACGCGCTCATCATCGACCCGTCGCACTACGGGGCGAAGCTCCGATACTACGGCGGCAGACGGTAGCGACAGACGGTAAAGGAAACAATCCGCGGGGTACCGCGGCGAGGGAGGGACGCGGATGGCCTGGGACAGGATGTTTGAAGCTTTTTCCACGGATCTCGGAATCGATCTCGGGACATGCAGCACGCTGGTGCATGTCCGGGGAAAGGGCATTGTGCTCTGCGAGCCTTCCGTGGTCGCGATGGAGCGCGGGACGAAGAAGGTCGTGGCGGTCGGCACCGAGGCCAAGAAGATGCTCTGGAAGACGCCGGGCGACATCATCGCCCTTCGCCCGATGAGGGACGGCGTGATCGCCGACTTCGAGGCAACGGAGAAGATGCTGCGGTACTTTATAGAGAAGGTGATTGCGCGCAGATGGTTCGTGAAGCCCAGGATGGTCATAGGAGTTCCCACATGCATCACGGAGGTCGAAAAGCGCGCCGTGCGGGACTCTGCGGAGCAGGCGGGCGCGCGTGATGTCTACCTGATCCAGGAATCCATGGCCGCGGCCATCGGCGCGAACATTCCCATCCTGGAACCGGCGGGCCACATGATCTGCGACATCGGGGGAGGGACAACCGAGATTTCGGTGATCTCCCTGGGCGGCATGGTAGTGACGAATGCGATCCGCGTTGGTGGTGATGAGTTCGACGAGGCGATCATCAAGCATGTGCGCAACGTGCACAATCTGATCATCGGGGAAGCCACGGCGGAGAACGTGAAGATCACGATCGGCAATGCCTCGCCGGACAAGAAGATCGAGAAAATAGAGATCAAGGGCACCGACGCTATCACGGGTCTCCCGCGCAAGCTGGAAATGGACTCCGTCGAGGTTCGGGAGGCGCTCCAGGAGCCCACGAACACGGTCATCGAGGAAATCAAGAAGACCCTGGGGCAGACGCCTCCCGAGCTCGCCGCCGACATTGTCGAACGGGGAATCGTGATGACGGGCGGAGGCTCCCTCCTGAAAGGCTTCCCGAAGCTTATCTCCAAGGAAACGGGCGTTCCGGTCATCCTTGCGGAGAGCCCTCTGCTGTGCGTGGCGCTCGGAGCCGGCAAGTTTCTCGAAAGCATGGTGAAGGAAAAGAACTCCAAGTACTTCAACGTGAAGAACTGAGTCAATGCCGGGGTTGTTCGAGGGCTTTTTCGCGCGGCACAGAAAAGGCGCCACCCTCGCGGCGCTCGTGCTTGTGTCCCTGATCTGTCTCATGATCTCCAACCGCACCCTTGTCATCAAGCCGAAGGAGATCGGGCTCTCCGTGGCGGGGTTTTTCCAGAAAGGTTTCACCGGCTTTTTCACATGGTTCGGGGACACGGCGGGATCGATCGGCCGGCTCCGGGCCGCCCGGGAGGAGCTCGCGGCCGCGCGTGCCCGTCTTCAGGAGATGGACCAGGCTACTCGGGAGGTCCTCGAGCTGCGCCGTCAGAACGCCGCTCTCAAGGAGCAGCTGGATTTCGCGCAGAATCTTCCACCCGAGCGCATCGCCGCGGAGGTGATCGCCCGGGACACCGACAATCTCTTCTCCACCGTCACTATCAACAAGGGCTCCCGGCATGGCGTGAAGAAGGGAATGCCGGTCGTCGCGTGGCAGGGGGACATTGAAGGGCTCGTCGGCAGGGTGGCGCTCGTCGGCCCTGGGTCTTCGCAGGTGCTTCCACTGTATGATCCGCAGTGCATCGTCTCCGCCCGTGTGGATACGACGCGGGACGAAGGCCTCGTTGCGGGGCAGGGAAAGGACCGTGGTACCCTTGTGATGAACTACGTGAAGAAGACCGCCAAGGACAAGATCGGCTACGGAGATCTCGTGGTGAGCTCGGGCCTGGGCGGGGTGTATCCCCGGGGAATCAACATCGGCCGCATCAGGGACATCACCGCGCCCGCCTACGAGACCTCACTTGTGCTTCAGGTACAGCCAATCATCGATTTCGATCGCCTGGAATACCTTTTCCTGATCGGGCCCGAGGGCGAGGCGGCTGCTCCCGCGGTGCCTTCGCCGGGCCCGCAGGCCCCCCCGGTGCCGAAGCCGGCGAACCCGCCGAAGGCGATGCCATGAACCCGCCGAAGGCGATGCCATGAACCCGCCGAAGGCGATGCCATGAACCGCGAATTCCGCACCACGATCTTCACCATCATCGCAATGGCGCTCTGCATACTCCTGCAGTCCACGATCCTCGGCCGTGTCGCGATTCGGGGGGTCCGTCCCGACCTTGCAATGCTCGTCCTCGTGTACGCGTCCCTGCGGCGTGGACCAATGGTGGGCCAAGTGTCCGGCTTCGCCTCGGGATTCCTCGAGGACCTGATGAATGTCTCCCCGCTGGGATTCCATTCCCTCCTCCGCACGGTGATCGGTTACCTGTTCGGGCTTCTCTCGGGCAACGTCTTCATTGACCCATTCCTGATGCCGATCATTCTCGCCGTGGTCGCGACCCTTCTCAAGGGCATCCTCTCGGGCATCGTCTCTGCCCTGTTTGGGATCGAATCTTCAGGATTCATCACCTTCACGGGGAGATTGTGGATCGAAGTCGGATATAACGGGATCGTGGCGCCATTCTTCTTCGCTCTGCTCAACCTTTTCAAGGCGTTCAAGCAGACCGACAAAGCAGGAGCCTGATGGAGTACGGCGAACGCCAGCAGAAGAGGCGGTTCGTTGTGATGACCGCGATATTCTCAGGTACCATCGGGGTGCTTACCCTCTACCTGTTCTGGCTCCAGATCGTGAAGGGCGGGGAGTTCACGCAGAGGGCACGCGACGTCTCGGAGCGCGAAACGCCGCTCACCGCCCAGCGGGGAGAGATCTTCGACCGACAGGGTGACGATCCCCTGGTGTTCAATGTCGATTCCTTCTCCGTCGACATCGCGCCCGGGGAGGTTCCCGCCTCCCAGCTTCCCGCGCTGTTCGCCCGCCTCTCCCACGCTCTTTCGATGCCGGTCGCTGACATCGAGCAGAAGGTTCCCCCGAAAACCTGGCGCCAGTTCCAGCCCATAGAGATCAAAGGTGGAGTGACTCTTGCTTCCATTGCGGCCATCGCGGAACGCCTCGAGGAGTTTCGCGGCATAAGCTGGCACAACAAGCCGATCCGCAGCTACGTGGAATCCGGAACTCTTGCCCACGTGATCGGCTACGTGGGGGACATCACACGTGACGAGCTGCAGGTGCTGTACAACAAGAACTACGCGTCCGGCACGACCCTGGGCAAATCGGGGGTGGAAAAGCAGTATGATGACATCCTCCGAGGCCGGGACGGCAAACGTTTCCGCATCGTGGATGTGAAGGAAAAGGGCGTGAGCGGGGCCGAGGAGAAGATCGAGCCCCCGACACCGGGGCAGAACGTCGTGCTCACCATCGACCGCCGGATCCAGAGACTCGCCGAGCAGGCTCTGGGGCCCCGCAACGGCTCCGTGGTCGTCCTCAAGCCCTCAACGGGTGAGATCCTCGCCCTGGTGAGCTACCCCACCTTCGATCCCAACCGGTTCTTCGGGGCGGACGGCTCGGCATACTTCACGAAGCTCTCGCTCGACTCTTCCTCCCCTTTCATCGATCGGGCTATCCAGGCCGCCTACCCCCCGGGGTCCACGTTCAAGGTGATCATGACCACGAGCATCGTGGACGACGGAACCATCCCCCTCACCCAGGCTGTCCTCTGCACGGGGAAGCTCGAATTCGGCGACAGGGTCTTCAACTGCTGGCAGAAGACCGGACACGGCTACCAGGACCTCTTTGGCGGGCTCGCGCAGTCCTGCGACGTGTATTTCTGGACCATGGGCAACAGGCTCGGCCCGGACAAGATCCTCGCGTACGCGCGCGATTTCGGCGTCGGCTCGTTGACGGGGATCGACCTGCCGGGTGAGGCCACGGGNNCCGAGTGGAAGGAAAAGGTCAAGCACAAGCAGTGGGTCGGCGGCGACACGCTGAACATCTCCATCGGCCAGGGTGACGTGACCATGACCCCGCTGCAGCTCGCCGATACGATGGCGATGGTCGTGAACGAGGGGGTCGTCTACCTCCCCCACGTGCTCCTGCGGACCACCGACCCGCGGACGGGCCAGGTGATCACCGAGATGAAACCTGAGGTCCTCCATGAGTCCCCCGTCAGCCGCCAGTCCTTTCAGACCGTCCAGCAGGCGCTGCGCGGCGTCATCACAAAGGGGACCGCGGGCCCTGTCATGACGACGAAGGCCGTGGACATCGCGGGCAAGACCGGCACCGCGCAGGTCGTGGCCGGCGTGGAGATCAAGTCCTGGCACTCGTGGTTCGTGGCGTATGGCCCCTACGAGACGTCGTCTCTCGATGACCGGGTCGTCGTCGCGGTCATGGTGGAAGCCTCCGACAACTGGGAATGGTGGGCGCCGAAGGCCGCCAACCTCATCTTCCAGGGCATTTTCGCGCACCAGACCTACGATGAGGCGATTGCAACGCTGAAGCCGTGGTACGCACCGGTGGTGGGAAGGGTGGATTGAGGAAGCTCACCCTCGCGTCATTCGACATGGTTCTCTTCGGGGCGACCATCGTCCTCCTGGGCGTGGGCATCCTTTTCATCTACTCCAGCGGTATCAACGCGAGCGGCGTGCAGGTTTCGGCGGAGTTCATCCGCCAGATCGTCTGGTCCCTGTCCGGCATGGTCCTGCTCGTGTGCTTCGCACTGCTCAGCTACACGACGCTCCGGATGTTCTCTCTGTACATCTATGCCGGGTGTCTCTTCCTGCTCCTTCTCACCCTGGTCATTGGCCGGCAGGTGAACGGCGCCCGATCCTGGCTGGGGTTTTCAGAAATCGGCATCCAGCCCGCGGAATTCATGAAGATCGCGACCATTCTGTTTCTTTCCGCCTATTTTGCCGGAATCGGCAATGGTGTTCGAGAGCTTCCGCGTTTTCTCCTCGGTCTTGTGATCGTTCTCGTGCCGATTGCCCTGATCCTCCTGCAACCGGATATGGGAGAAGCGCTGGCGTTCCTCCCCATATTCCTGTTGATGGGATTCGTCGCCGGAGCACAGGTCCGCCATCTCCTCTTCATCCTGTTCGCCGGAGTGTTCGCTTTCATCCTCGCCGCGATCCCTACCTTGCACGCACGTGCGGGGTCTGGCGGAGCGTCCTTTTTCGGGCTCCTCTCGGATCCGGACATCATGAAATATCTCCTGCTGGCGGCTGCCGTGGTCTCGGGTCTGGCGTTCCTGGGATGGCGATCCTTCCGTCAGCGGCACTATTTCTGGATCGCATGGGCCGCGGGGCTGTTCGTCACCGGGGGATTGTTGTCCACAGCCCTGAGGATCGTCCTGAAGGACTACCAGATCATGCGGCTGGTGATCTTTGTCAACCCGCAGATCGATCCCCAGGGAGCGGGCTGGAATATCATCCAGTCCGTGACCGCCATCGGTTCCGGCGGCCTGCTCGGGAAGGGCTGGCTGCACGGCACGCAGAGTCACTACCAGTTTCTGCCGCAGCAGAGCACCGATTTCATATTCTCTATCCTCGCGGAGGAATGGGGGTTCCTTGGAGGGCTGCTGGTCTTTGGCCTTTTTCTCGCGATCCTCATGCGCGGAATCAGCATCGTCTGGGCGTCACGTGAAGATTACGCCATGCTCGCCGGTACGGGGATTCTTTCCATGATCTTTTTCCACGTAATGGTCAACGTGGGCATGGCCATTGGAATCATGCCGGTCACGGGCATCCCGCTGATGTTCCTGTCCTATGGAGGATCCTCGCTGTGGGCAGGGCTTATCGGGGTGGGAATCCTCATGAATATCAGCAGGCGAAGGCTCCGATACTAGGATGGCGGCGCTGATTCCGAGGGACCTCGCCGAGCTGCTTCGGAAGGTTGAAAAGCCCGGCCGATACGTGGGCGGGGAGTTCGGCGCGATCACCAAGACAGGCACGGCGCTGAGGATCGCCCTCTCGTACCCCGACCTGTACGAGATCGGGATGTCCAACTCCGCTATCCGGATCCTGTACAACCTCCTGAACTCAATGCCGGATGTCGCCTGTGAGCGCGTCTTCGCCCCGGCGCCCGATTTCGAGGCGGCCTTGAAGGCGGCGGGGATGCCTCTGCGTTCGCTGGAATCCGGCACGCCGCTCTCCGAGTTCGACCTGCTGGGGTTCTCCTTCGGCTACGAGCTCACGCTCACTAATCTGCTCGCGATCCTCGAGACGGGAGGCATTTGCCTTGAGGCTTCTCAGCGCGGGGAGAAGGAACCGATCGTAATTGTCGGCGGTCCGGCGGCGACCAACCCGGCCCCCCTCGGATCCTTCGCGGATGTGGTATTCATCGGCGAGGCAGAAGGCTGGGTTCACGCGACCTTCCCCGCCCTTGTTGCGCTGAAACGCCGGGGCGCGAACAGGTCGGACCTGCTTGCGTACCTGCGGGCTCAGCCCAGCATCTGGCACAGGGGGAAGCCGGACATGGTGCGCCGGGCGTTCTGGCGCGGGTTTGCCTCTTGCAGGGCGGACACCTTTTCTCCGGTTCCCAGCATGCGTGTCGTGCAGGATCACGGGACGGTGGAGATCATGCGCGGGTGCCCGAATGCCTGTCGATTCTGCCACGCGACGGTTCTGTATCGACCTGGGAGATTGAAGGAGCTCGATGCAATCGCCGGGGAGGTGCAGTCTCTCGTCGAGCGCGCCGGATACCGGCAAGTCACGCTCTCGTCGCTCTCCTCGGGAGATTTCCGCGGAATCCACGGCCTCGTGCGTGAGCTGAACGCGCTCTACGCTCCGCGCAAGGTCTCTTTTGCGCTTCCCTCTCTCAGGGTGGACTCCCTTGCGCTGGGGCTTCTGAAAGACATTTCCGAGGTGAGAAAGAGCGGGTTGACATTTGCAGTAGAGACGGCGACCCCGGAGTGGCAGCATGAAGTGCGGAAGAGCGTTGCGCAGGACAAGGTGATCGGCCTTCTCCGGGAGGCGAAGGCGCAGGGTTGGAAAGCGGCGAAATTCTACTTCATGGTGGGGCTGCCCCCCTCATTCGACAAGGACGAGACGACGCCGATCGTGGATTTCCTGCGTGCCGTGCGCGCGGCGACTGGCATGAGCCTGAACGTGAACGTGGCCGCTTTCATTCCGAAGCCGCATACTCCCTGGCAGCGCACGGAGCAGATCGCTGAAGGGCCGGCCATGGACCGGATCATGTCTGTCCGGAAGAGCCTTGCGGGAGACGGCTTCAAGATTGGCTACCACGCGCCCATCCTTTCCCTTCTGGAGGGCATTGTCTCACGGGGAGACGAAAGGGCCGGGAGGCTCGTGCTGGAAGCCTACCGGCGCGGGGCCCGACTGGATGCCTGGGAAGAGCACGTCAAGCTGGACCTGTGGCGACAGGTCATTGCGGGCGCGGACTGGGATGTCCTCGGTGAAACATGCAGGATTCGCGCGCCACAGGAAGCGCTGCCCTGGGACCGGATTTCGCTGGCTCTCTCCACGAGCGCCGTCACGGACTTGCCGCCCAATCAGGCGGCCCCAGGCCCGCCCAGCTCGAGGCTGCGCGCCCACGAGGTCCCTGGAGGCTCCCATGGCCCATGGCAGCGCCTGATTTTTGCATTTTCCAAGACGGGCGCCGCCGCCTTCATTTCCCACCTCGATCTCATGACCGTCTTCGAACGGGCGGTGGCTCGCGCCGGATACTCGGCTCGATTCACGGAAGGCTACAACCCCAAGCCGAGACTGGAGTTCGCCAATCCCCTGAGCCTCGGACTCAATTCGGACCAGGAGGTTGCGGGAATCGACCTGCACGACTTTGATTCGGCGGAGAGCTATGTTGCCCGCGTGAACGACGGCTTGCCGGAAGGTCTGCGCGTCCTGCGCGCGGGGATTGCTGCGGACAGCGGCTCTGCCCGGCGGCGCTCCCTCATGTCCCTGTACTGGGGAGCGGACTTTGAAGTGACCGACCGGCAGGGCCAAAGCCGGGTGCTGCGGCTCCCGGCATCCGGCCCTTCCATCCGCAAGACGATGCAGGCTGAGGGCACGTGGGAATCGAGCACTGCCACGCGCATCTCGACGTGGGCCACGGGCCGCGGCCTGCAGCCCGCGGGCTATTTTGAGGTATTCTGTGCATCCGATTCTTCAGCCTTGACCTGATTCCAGAGCGCGTCCATCCGAACAAGCCCCGCCTCCACCGGCGTGGCCCCTTCTTCCGCCAGTCTCCGTTCCACCTCTCGGAAACGGCGCTCGAACTTCACGTTCGTGCGGTGGAGCGCGAGGGCGGGATCCACTTCCAGCAGCCGTGACAGGTTGACCACGGAGAACAGGAGGTCGCCGAGCTCCGCTTCGATCTCCACCGGGGCTCCGGCCTGAAGCGCGCTGCGCAGCTCGCCCAGCTCTTCATCGATCTTGTCCCACACCGGCTCCGGGCCCGGCCAGTCAAACCCTGCTTTCGCGGCCTTCTTCTGGAGCTTCGCCGCCTTCTCCAACGGAGGGAATGACGCCGGCACGCCGTCCAGCGACGAGGCGGGAACTGCTCTCGAGGTTTTCTCCTGAGCCTTTATCGCATCCCATTGGACGAGTACCTGCTCGGCATTCCCGCGCGCTGCCCCGCCGAAAACGTGGGGGTGTCGCCTGACCAGCTTATCGGCTATATGCGTGAGCGCCGATTCGACCGTGAAAGTGCCCTCCTGCTCTTTCATCCACGCCATCATCGTCACAAGGAGATACAGGTCGCCCAGCTCCTCCTCCGTGTTCGGATCGTCGGCGTTGTCGATTGCGCTCACGCACTCCCAAGCCTCTTCGATCAGAGAGGCCCGGAGGGTCCGAGGGCTCTGCTCGCGGTCCCAGGGACATCCATCAGGACCGCGAAGCCGCTGGATGATGGCGAGAAGACGCGCGAATGCGCCGGGTGCGTCTGGCATGGGGGCCAGTGAATCCGAGCTGGTATTCGCTGTCAAGCGAGGGTGCGAAGGTGGGAAGCGAAATCCTCGGCTGACCGTACAGGGATAATGCGGTCGTTCACGCTCACGGTCGGCGCTTCGGCGCATAAGCCGCGGCAGGGGACCATTTCCAGGCTGAACTTTCCATCCGCGGTCGTCTCGCCATCAGCGATGTGCAGCTCGCGCCCGATGACCTCGCGCAGGTCCTCGGACCCTTTGCGTGAACACGTCTCGCCCCGGCACAGGGCAATGCGGTAGCGGGCAGGGGGCTCGGTGCGGAAAAGCGGGTAGAATGCCGCGGCCTCCACGACCCGCTCAGGGGAGATGTTGAGGAAATCGGCAATGTGGCCGATCGATTCCCGCGAGATGTATCCGAGGGCTTTCTGGGTTTCTTCAAGGATCTGGACGAGAAACTCCCGTTTCGGCTGGCAGCGAGCGAAGATATCGATGAGCTTCTGCGGCGGGTTCTCCCTGACCCCGGCCGCCGAGGCGGAGGAATCCTGCTTCTTCCGGCGCTTCAGGTAGTGAGAAAGGATTGCGAGGCCCAGCGCGATGTTTTCGTGCCGGATGATGACATCCGCGGGGACGGTGAGCTGGGTCGGGGAGAAGTTCCAGATCGCTTTGATGCCAAGCGAGACCACGCGGCCCGCAACGCTCTGGGCGGCATCCTTGGGGACGCAGAGGATCGCGATACCCACGTCGAAGCTCCGCACGACCCTCTGGAGCGACTCCATTGGGAGGATGGTGAAGGTGCCCAGCACGGTGCCGGTCCGGGCCGCGTCATTGTCGAAAATCGCCACCAGCCGCAGTCCGTATTCGGCCAGCCCGGGATACTGGCTGAGAGCCGAGCCGAGCCGTCCGGCGCCGATGAGGATGGCGGTGTTCTCGTAGTTGATCCCGAGGAATTCCTCGATTGCTTTTTTGAGACCAAGGATCGAGTAGCCTGCCTTTGGCTTGCCCTTGTAGCCGATGAGGGAGACGTCCTTGCGGACCTGCGTATCGTCGATGCGGAAGAACTGGGCCAGATGCCGGGAGGAGACGTAGGCCTCGCTGCGTGCCTGCATCTCGGCGAGAATCTGGTGATAGAGCGGAATACGCCGCAGCGTCTGCTCGGGGATGGGATGCTCGGCGGACTCGAGTGGGTCTCTCCCGTTCACCTGCGGGCTACTTCGGCGTCGCTGTCTGGGTCTGTTCCTGGAGGGCGATGGTCCGCTGCACGGTGCGGATGTTGTCCGCCGCGGGCAGATATTTCGGGTCGAGCTTCAACACCTCCTGCCAGAGGGCGAGGGCCTGCTCGTAATTCCCATTGGCGAACTCCTCGACGCCCTGCAGGTACACCGCCTCCGCCTCCTGGGCGCGTGCCGATCGGCCCGAGTCCCCCAGGTCGAACTTCGCCTGCACGCTGAACTTGTCCACGGGATTCAGGGAGCCGCTGAGATCCAGGTTGTAATTCATGGTCAGCGCGAGGGTCCCGATGGTGAGGGCCGCCCCGACGCTGATTCGCGGGTTGTCCGCCTTCATGAGGACGCCTCCCTGGACCGAGAGGAAGCTCGTCAGTGCGACCGTCGTGCCGATCGCGACATTCCAGACTTCCGCGGGCGGTTGACCGGGGAAGCTGAACGGGTAAGTGAAATCGAAGGCGATTGTCCACGGCCGAAGAGGCGTCCACGCGAGCCCCGCGGTTGCCATCTGCGGGAGAGACTCGTCCGAGAGAGTGGAGATACCGAGGTTTTTCACCACGAGGCCCACGGAAAAGTTTTTGGACTGCGAATTGTAAAACTTAAGCAGGTTGAAGCTGGTCTGAGCGCCGATGTCCGCCATGAAGGCGAGCGCGGACTGGTTGTAGACGGACAGGGAAGCAATGTCGGGGATATTGCGGTAGGCAACCTTGATATTTGCTCCCACGGCCACCCCGTAGAAATAGTAGCTTGAGAGGAAGTTGTAGGAAACGTTCAGTGTGCCAACGGTCTCGCTGATGTAGTTGTTTGCGACGGCCGCGCCCCATTCGTTGTACGCGGTGAATGGTACGTAGAGGAACTTGCCTCCAAAACCGATTCCCAGGTCGTCGAACCTGATGGTATACACCACCCCTTCAAGGTTCGAGTCGGCGATCCAGCTATGGTGGTACAGCGCAAGCTCGGAGGTCGGCAGGATGGAGCTGCCCGCGGGATTGAACTCTATATAGCCCGCGTCACGTGAAACGGCAGTGTAGGCGGTTCCCATTCCCTCCGCGAGCCCTCCCATCGGGATGAGCAGGGTGGGGAAGGAGCGCAGCCCTGTATTGCTGTCCGCCATGGACTGCAGCAGGCTCGTCCAGCCGGAGTAGAAATTCTGCTGGGCCCAGGTGGCAAGCTGTGTCGTCGCGAGAAAGGCGAGGATGAGGGCCGGCCGCCGGATACGCATTTCCATTCAGAGTATACATCGGCGCGGTGCGTTATTCCATAGAGAGGCAGCCGCAAGATGCTGGGGAGGCGGTGCTATTAGGGGTGACCAGCCATGGCATTTCGTCGATAATACCAGTGTGGGGTTCTGTGCCGACGCATAGCCTGAAAGCCCGCGCGCTTATTCTTTGCCTCACGCTCTGGCTTCCCGTCACCGCGGTGGTATGGGCGGGAGGACAGCCGGAGGCGCGCCTTTCTGACGTGGAAAGACTCATTCAGCAACAGGACTATTCGGGGGCTCTCAAGCTCCTGGCCACGATTCAACGCAAGGATCCGAACCTGCGGGACGAGACGAGCCGGCTCATGACACAGATCATGGTCGTCATGCAGAACTACAACGCCGTGCTCGAGGAGTTGGGCAAGGCGATCGAAGCCGGGGATGTCGCGAAAATGCAGGTACTCATTCCCGAGCTGCACCGGATCGACCCTGCCCGGGCGGCCGGAATGACGGGCCAGGCCGAGGTGCTCCTTGGTTTCCTCAAGCTTATGAACCGCGCATACGGCCTTCTGCAGGATGGGAAGGCCGCCGACGCCCTTGCGCTGTATCTTCTCCCACTCACCGATCCGGAGAAGGCGGGTGTGACCCTTCCTCTGTCCCAGTTTGAAGCCGCGGGCTATGGTGAGATCATAGTCGCGAGCGTCAAACGGGCCACCGCTGGCATTGTCACTGCCGCAAGGGAGGAGCAGAAATCGGCACCCGCGCTCCCGGCGATCCTGCCCGCCGTGCAGGCCCTTCTCGCCCTGCCTTCAGCGTCCGAGAGCACCGCGCAGGACCGGGCTGCGCAATTCGACGCCACCACAGCGCCACTCCTCCAGGCCGCCGCCGCGGAGGGCCTCGTCCGCGATTGGACCTCCTCGATTGCCGAAATCAGCCGGTCGATCCAGCTTTCCTCGGACAAGAGCAGGGTAAACCTGTACCTCCGATACCTCGTGTGGCTCTGCCGGGGCCGAGAGAGCCGAACAGAAGGCATCGCCCCCGCGCTGCGGCTCCTCTGGGCAGGTGAGGCTCAACAAATGGCAGACGCCACCAACTCCGCTGTCACCGCTGTATTCGAATCCGCGCGAGCCGCGTACGAATCGGGAGGGCTTGCTGCCGCGGACGCTGCATTCGCGGAAATCCCTTCCAAAAGCATCCTTGCTGCCAGGGCGGCGGCTCTCGTCTCGGCGCGGTTCGGCATGAACGCTGCATCGGGATGGAAGCTCTCCGACGAGGAATCCCGCGCGATGAAGGAGGCGCTCGGTCGTGCCCTGGTGGCGCAGGAGTACGCCGCGGAATCTCGGGGATACCGGCTGCTGATCGTGTACAGAAAAGACCTGGACGCGATGCCCGCTGCGCCTTCCTTTTCGGCCGGCGCGGATGCTTCATCAGTGAGCCTTGCGGCCGAAGCAGTGCAGCTCGCGTCGGCCCGCGTAAGCCTGGCGCGCCGAGCGAGCGAGGCGCAATTACAGGACGCCGCGTGGTCGGCGCGAGGAAAAGCGTGGGAATCCAAGGCGGATGTGATTGATGCGGCCGCTTCACTCGGCGATTCCGCGGTGTACATGTCGTCTCTTTTTCGGGCTTTCGCGGCCGCCGACCTCAGGTCTCGTGATGTTGCCTACGCGCTGAGGATCGCCTTCATTGGCGGTGCCGCGTTCCCGAAGCGCCTTGATGACGCAGTGGCTCTCCGGACACGGGCCGAAGACCTGAAGGATGGCACAGTGAACGGGCAACTCCCCTCCGGCACAGGGCTTGCCGTGAAGCATCCCGATCAGGCCATCGAGGTCCTGAAGACCGCCGACGGGAATCTCGATTCCCTGATCGCAGACATTGTCGCGCACGAGCAGAAGCTCCAATCGGACAACGCATACGTGAAGGCGGCTCCGGAATTCACCGCCCTCTTTGAGGGCAGCTCCGAGCGGCGCGGGTACAACCTCGTCCTCCAGACCGCACAGGCGGAAAAGACGCGCATCACCACGCTCTCAGCTTCGGCGCTGCGCCAGGTCGACGACGCGGCTCTGGCCAGCCGGGAAGGGGACAACAATTTCGCGCAGGCGCAGGCAGCCCTGGCCCGCGGAGACCCCGATGGAGCGGCCTCGGCGCTCGAGCCGGCGACCGCCGCCTATCTGAGATCCCTCACGGAAGCGTACACGGATCACGCGGCGAACCGCACGACGCGGGATCGGGACGAGATCAATGGGCAGATCGTGAACCTCCAGAACAAGCTCTCGGTGGATGCGGCCCAGAAGGCGGTGACGGCGATCAACAAGCTCATCGTGGTGAAGGACTTCCTGGGGGCAAGCGATTCACTGGATACCGCGGTGCGGGCCTGGAGCCAGAACCAGGAAGCCAGCTATCCTCCCTTCGACAACCTGAGGCTCACCATCCAGGCCGCGGTCGAGCTCAGCCAGGGCCGGGAGATATCGCGGCTGGACGCGAAGGCGGACGTGGTGAATGCTTTCATCAAGAATGCCCAGGACAACCTGGCCGCCGGAAAGCTTGCCGACGCCACCCAGAATGTGAAGGACGCCCTCGCGGTGGCCCCGAACTACGGGGCGGCGAAGGTGCTCCAGCTCATGATCAAGAAACAAACGGACCCGGCGGGTTTCCAGAAAGACGCCATGGCCCAGATTGCCACGTACATGAGGATGGGGGCGGACACGAGCAACATCGAAGGACAGAAAACCGCCTACCTCGCGCTGCTTGACTACTCGAAGCTCGATCCGAAGTTCGCCGCCCAGACCAGGGGGACGATCCAGGAACTGGAGTACGCCCTTGGTCTCGCGCGGCGCCCGCCGACTGCCCAGCAGATCGCCCAATCGACCGCCCTTGTCCAGCAGGCGAATGTACTCCAGCAGCAGGGAACCCAGGAGGCGTACCAGGGCGCGCTGGACCTGCTGAAACAGGCGTTGCACGTCAATCCAGACAGCACGGATGCCGTCAGGCTGGACGGTTTGATCCGCACGAAGATGGGGAGCACCGCCCTTGCGGCTCTTTCTCCGGCTGACACCCAGGCGTACAACGAGTCCTACAGCCTCTTCCTTTCCGGCGCCTACCAGGACGCCTACGACAAGGTCATGGGAATCTGGAACGACGCGAGGTCGCCACGGAACAAGACCTACGGACCCCTGCTCAGGCTCAAGAAGCGGCTCGAGGTCCAGCTGAACATATCATGAGCAGGCGCCGCACAGTTTCACGGCTCGCGACGTGTCTCGCGGCTCTCCTGGCGGCCGCATCGCCAGGAGCGGCTCAGACGCTGTATTGGGAGAATCCGCATGTCTTCGTGCCGCCGGGCATGTCCTCCAGCAGCTCGATGGTCGGTTCGTCGCTTATGGGGCTCGCGTGGCAGGAGATACGGCCCCGATCGCAGACGGATCGCACCAACGGCGACATCTTCCTCTCAGTTGCGGTCTCTTCCGATGGCGTGACGTGGAACACGCACTCCCGGTTCTTCGGCCCGATTCATTACACCGAGGTCACCGAGGGAAGCGATCCCCGCATGTACTCCATGGTGATGGATTCGCACGACCGGATCCTGGTGGCGGTGGCGGCATCGGACAGTGAGGCGGTGATCCTGCAGTCCACGGACAGGGGGGCCACCTTCCAGCAGGTGCAGCGGATCCTGGCAAAGGCATCCATAGGCGCACCGCACCTCTACACGACGAACGGAGGAGGATTCCTCCTGCTCCTTTCCCAGGGTTCCCACAACGCGGATATCGCCTCCGGATCCGTCACTCTT
Organism: Spirochaetaceae bacterium; assembly: GCA_003170115.1. GTDB lineage: Bacteria > Spirochaetota > Spirochaetia > SZUA-6 > Fen-1364 > Fen-1364. The sequence continues at coordinate 26,933 of PMZS01000194.1, read as the reverse complement.
GCGTTCAGCAATTCACGGGACGGCCGCTCGTGGTCCGAGCTCGCACCCTTCACAAATGCCGCGGATGGCATTGGCGGCCCTCAGCTGCAGCCTGCGCACGCCACCCTGCAGGGTCGAGAGTACGTCGTCTTCGAGTCCCGCGCGAACCGCTCGGACATGACGAGCACGTGGCAGCTCTACGTCAAGAGAAGCTCGGACGGAGGGGCCGCCTGGGACCCGGCACGCCCCCTCACATCAGAGAAGACACTGATTGGCGGCAGGGCCATTTTCGGTACGGATCCGCTTGCGTTTGAAAACGAGCGGCCGCAGGTGGCGGCTATCGGTGATGGCCTGGCGCTGGTCTGGGAACGTTCCGATTTTGGCAAGATCGACCCGCAGATCTGGTCAGCGCGCCTGGATGCCCAGGGAACCATCACGACGGCACCGGAAATCGTTGCCTCCGATTCGCCGTCCCGTTTCGCCCACGTCCTGCAGCTCCGCGGACAGGAATACGTTCTTTTCGCGGATGGGTCGAAGGGAACCTCCCGCATCACCCTCTCGCAGAAGGGCAGGACCTGGCAGTCCCAGCTCCTCCAGAATACGGATGTCGTGAACGCGATTTTCCCGCATGCCGTGCAGTTCAGGAACTCGCTGTTCATCTTCTGGGAGAACCAGGCCTCCTCCAGCAGTCCATCAGCGCTCGTCCAGCTGCGGCCGCTCACATCGGTGGGAGTACCGGTCGTGAGGCCGGTGGACTTCGTGCCGGGGCAGCCCTCGAACAGGGAAACCGTGACGGTGAGCTGGACCGAGCCCCAGCCGCCCGACCCTTCCGGCATCAGGGAGTACCGGTACAGCTGGACGTACAGCGACGGTGTCACCACGGTCGAGAAGCAAAGGCAGTCAGTATCCGGGCTCACATCGACGGGAAAGGCGCTGTATTCCACGCAAAAGGTCGACAGGGACGGGACCTGGACGTTCTCCATCATCGCCGAGGACCTCGCGGGAAACGTGTCGACGACACCGTCTTCAGTGTCGTACGTACGAGACGCAACCCCTCCTGGCGCGGTGAGCTTCGAAGTGCTTGCCCCCGACGGATCGCTCATACTCACGGCGCCGGCGGAGCCGCCGGACCATCGTGACGCTCATTCGCACCCGATCGACGCGAACTCTTTCACGGTTCGCTGGGTGTCCGCGGGAGACAAGGACATCGTCGGTTACACGTATAACCTGCAGCCGGGGTGGGCCACCCTGGCGGACTACGTCCAGTCCCGGGTGCCGCTCCTGGCTCCGCCTGCGCGGGTCGTGACGAACACCACGGACCTCGTCTTCTCCAATAAGGACAACGGCGTCTACGTGCTCACCGTCCAGGCCCTGGACCGGGCAGGTAACATGAGCCCGCCGTCCACGATCGCACTGGAGCTGGGTCACTACCAGGTAGTGACCAGGGTTGATCTGGTCACCACGCAAAGGGATCCCGTGCTCGGGACAGTAAAGGTGACGATCTTCGGCCGGGGGTTCCGGGACAATGGGCCGATCTCCAGCATCTACCTGGACCGCGGTCACAGGAATCCTCCGTGGGACATTCAGCTCGAGCCCGCGCCGCCGCTCACCATCACCGACCGACAGATCTCCGGCATCACCCTGGACGACAATCGGGAATCAGGCTCTTACCGGATCGGCCTCCTCCAGAAGCGCCCCACCGGGCAGGAGGTGCTGTACTTCACACCCGGGGCGATGTTCGATTTCCAGTCGCCCGGCACCGTGAAGGTTGGCAATTTCCAGATCCTCCTGCCGAAATGGATTGTCGGGCCATCCCCGCGCTATGTCTTCTCGTTCGACGGGCTCCTCGTGGTGCTGGTAGTGGCGCTCCTGGCCGCGCTGTCGGTGCTTGCATTCCGCAAGATCGTCGCGCTCGCGCTGGAGGGAGCCGCGGTCAGGGCTGAGGTCGTGGCCCTTCTGGAGAGCCGCCCCAATCCACATTGGGAGGAAAGGAAAAATCGGATGCAGGCGTTGAAGAAAAAGGGCATCGGCCTGAGGCTCAAGTTCACCCTTCTCATGGTGATCCTCGTGACAATGATCGTCCTCATCGTCTCCATTCCCCTTGGGTACCAGACGGTAAGCAGGCAGAGAGCCTCCCTCGCCACCGGCCTGCAGGACAGCGCGAACATACTTCTCGGCGCCCTTGCATCCAGCGCCGAGTCTCTGTTCCTTCAGCAGGAACAGGGCTTCTTCGGCGCGGTGGGCATGTCCAACCTGCGCTCCACGATGGCCGACGCGGTTTTCACGACCATCAGCGGCCCGGATCACGCCTTCCGCCCGACTGACCCGAAGGACGCGATCTGGGACAGCGACGAAAAGCGCTTCGCCGACGAGCAGAAAGCAGGGACCTTCAGGAGAGGCACGGAAACGGTGAACGACGAGCTGGCCCGCTCGGTGATCCCGGCTCTGCAGAAGAAAATCGACTCGGAAGGCGCGACAAAGCTCGCCAGCCTCGTTGAGGAGTATCGAAACCTGCAGGGGCAGGCGAAGGCACTCCAGGGGAAGACGGATGGGGACTCCAAGGCCAAGCTCAAGGCGGTGAACGATCGTCTTGCGCAGACAGGCACGGACATCGACACCCAGGCGAAGAACCTGTACAGCTCTTCGGGCACCCTCCAACCGTTTGACCCAAACTCACGACTTTCGCCCACGTACCTTTTCTACAAGCCCGTGGTCTTCTACAACCGCGCCCAGAACCTGGCGGATACGACCTTTTACCAGGGAATGATCCGCCTGCAGGTCAGGACGGACACGATCAATCGGCAGATCGAAGGTTCGATCCGAGTCATCGTGAGTTTCGCAGGCCTGATCGCCCTCGTCGCCATTGCACTTGGTATTCTCGGCGCGATCATCATGGCAAGCATCACCGTCACCCCTATCCGTCGGCTCGCCCGTGGCGTGGCGATCATCCGCGACACGGATGACAAGGAGCAGCTCAAGGATCACAACATCGAGGTCGGAACCCGGGATGAGATCGGCTTGCTGGCGGAAACGGTGAACGAGATGACGCAGGGGCTGGTCAAGGCCGCCATTGCGAACAAGGAACTCCTTCAGGGCATTGATGTCCAGAAGCGGTTCCTCCCGCTGGTGAAAGACAAGACTGGCGGGGAGACCAGCACGGCGGAAGAGGAGAACCCCCGGCTGGAGATCTACGGCTACTACAAGGGCGCAAAAGGCGTTTCGGGTGACTATTTCGATTTCAGGAGGCTGGACGATACCTATTACGCCCTCATCAAGTGCGACGTCTCCGGCAAGGGAGTGTCTGCCGCGCTTATCATGGTGGAGGTGGCAACCCTCTTTATCAACTATTTCCGCAACTGGCCCAAGCGCAAAGACAACATCGCACAGATCAAGGATCCGCAGGCACGGCAGCGCGCCCTCAAGGAGCTTGAGCGCCTCGAGCCTCTCGTCTACACGATCAATGACATGGTGGAAGAGCGCGGCTTCATTGGGAGATTCGCGGCCCTCACGGTGTGCCTGTACAATTCGGCCACGGGCGTGGCGACCATCTGCAATGCGGGGGACACGAAGATCAACACCTACAGCGTCGAGAAGAGGAGCACTGTCCATGGAAAACTTCCCGATTCGCCCGCGGCGGGAATGTTTCCCACGATGCTCGTCGACATGAAGACCCCGTACAGGCAGGTCCAGCACAGCCTGGCGAACGGTGACGCGCTCTTTCTCGCAACTGACGGTTTCGAGGAAGCGCATCGGAATTTCCGCGATGCCAATTTCCGGGAGATGAAGTGCGACGAGCCGGGGCTTGCTGAGGGCCAGGAGCACCTGGATACACACAAGAAGGGCAGCCCCACCGAAGAATTAGGGGAGGCTCGCATTGACGGAATCATAAACTCCGTATTCAGCAGGGGACGGTACACCCTGACCAGGAGCCATAATCCGATTCCTGACGAAGAGCTCCTGTTCGACTTCTCTGCCTGTCAGGGCACCGCGAGAGAGGCGGTTCTCGCCCTGGTCTCGGTGGAGAAGGTCTACCGCATGGTCCCGGATCCACGACTAGGAGCAGAGAGCAAAGTGACAATGGAGTCGAAGGTCGCTGATTTCCTGAAGGAACATTTCCTTCAATACGAACGATATTTTTCACACCGGGTGGAGAGTGAGCAGGCCACGGGCTATGCCACCTTCACGCACGCACAGGAAGACGACCAGTATGATGACCTTACGATCCTCGTGCTGCGTCGGAAATGAGGAGACCAATGAACAAGACACTGCTGTGTGCGGCCGCCGCCGCTTTTACCTGCGCGCTTGCCTTCGGGCAGAGCCCCGTCGTGTCCCTGCAGAACCAGGAGGACTCGACCTTCTATTACGTGATCGATCCGAAGGAGCTCTCCGGCCTGACGGCCGGAAGCCCGCTCCTTGCGAGCAAGGTGGCGGCATACTTTTCCACGGCGGACACCGGCGCCACCTTCGCCGCCCTGGCTCCCCAGGCAGAGGCGAAGCTCACAGGCCTGACGGAGGGTGTGCACCTTCTTGTCGGCTTTTTCGCGCAGCTGGATGCGGATGATTTCCCTGTCCGTGTGGTGGCCCTGCAGGCCGATAGCAGCGTCGGAGAGCGTTTCTACGCGGTATTTGCGAGCCCGGCACAGCTCAACGTACGACGAGGTGTCGGAAAGCTCGCGCAGTACGCTCGCCCTGCCTCTGCCCAGGGCACGACTGTCGCGTCGAACCGAACCACGGACACTGAGGGGACAGGAGCGCCCACGGGGACCACGGGGCTGCCGGCTATCGTCACTTTCTCTTCTTCTTTCGACCCGGCTGTTTTCACCCGGGAAAGCAGCGGAAGCTTCAAGGTTCTGTCGATCTCTGAATCGCGTTCCTGGACCCAGACGGGCACTCGGATCGCGTCCGTGCAGGGCTCCCTGGACTCCGACGGCCTGAAGCTGGCCCTGAATGTGCCTGGCGGCTTCTCACCTTCTGTCTCGTATTTTCTGTATGTTTTCGACACCCGCGCCGCGGGAAGAGAGAACCCCCTCACGCTGGAGATCGAGCCAATGGCCAGGGGCGATCGAGGAGCGTGCATCCTGTGGCAGAAAGGGTCAGCTCCCCGACTGCTGGGGACCGTGAAAACACTTGGAACCGCGGTGGAGCTGGACGTGGGAGCGGATGACCTGGCATCGGGGGTCCTTTCGGCCGCGGGAACCTCGCCGACGGTCGATCTCACGGCCGGCTGGTACGACCGGGCATTGGGGATATGGGAGGAGTTTTACTACTCCACTTTCCCGGCACCCGCGATGGGCGCTACACGTTGAAGCGGATGAGGAGAACGTCGCCGTCCCGCACGACGTACTCCTTGCCCTCCAGGCGGAGCTTGTTCGCCTTTTTCGCTGCCGCGAAGTCCCCGCTTTCAACCACATCCTGCCACCGCGCAACCTCCGCCCTGATGAAACCTTTTGCCAGGTCGGAATGGATCTCCCCCGCGGCGGCCACGGCGGTGGTGCCCTCGCGGATGCTCCAGGCCTTGCACTCGTCGTCCCCCACGGTGAAGAAGCTCACCAGGTGCAGGGTCGAATAGACGTGACGGAGGAACCGGTTTTTTGCCGGCTCCTCGAGGCCCATGTCCGCAAGAAAATCCTTCTGATCGGCCGGTGGGAGCTGGGCGATTTCCATCTCGAGATCGCCCCGAATGTCAAAAGAGTCCGTACCGCTTTCCGCGGCCTGGCGGAGAAGGTCCTCGTGCGCAAGGGAAGTCCCGCCGGTATTGATGATGACGAAGAGCGGCTTGGCGGTGAGAAATCCGAAGCCGGCGAAAATGCGGGCATCCTCGGCCGAGAAGAATCCGGCGCCCAGGGGAGTGCCGGTGCCCAGGCGGTCGACGATCTGTCGAAGGAGATGGTATTCACGCGTGTCTCTCTTGGCCTCTTTGTCCAGGCGTTCCAGCCTCTTCTCAGCGATCTCGTAGTCCCCGAAAACAAGGGAATCGGTGACCTTACGCAGGTCCCGCAGCGGGGCGGAATCCTTCAGGGCCGGCATCACCGAATCGTTCGAGAACGCCCGGATCACGATCGCCACGGCATCCGCACGCCGCACGTCCGCAAGGCTCGCCGCGGTGATCCCCCCCTCCTCGTCATGGTCCAGCGGCAGGTCCTTGAAGAGCACGCTGGCATGGGTGAGCTTCTTCGGCTCGTACAGGCTCGCAAGCTTGTCCAGCCTTTCGTCGGGGACTTTCACTTCGGAGAGCGCCGCCTGCTTCCGGCCGCCGGCCGCGTCTCCCGTGAGCGCTGCCTGGCCGGTCAACGCATTGAATATCGTCGTCTTGCCCGAGCGAGCCAGGCCGATGATCGCGGTTTCCATCCCTTCTCCTTGATTGCGCGTATCAGCCGGCAGTATAAACACGTGGGCTCAGGGAGGCAATGCCGAAAGTCGTGACAAGGCACACTCTATGAAACCACGGGTGAGACCGCGCTATTTCTGTGAAGCCTGCGGAGCCGAGGTCCGCGCCGGGGCCTCGACGTGCCCTTCCTGTGGCAGCGTGTTCACCGCCGTGCGTTGTCCAAAATGCGGGTACGAAGGACGGGCGCCCGAATTTCGCTCCGGCTGTCCCGTCTGTGGATTCCGCACGACATCGAATGAATCGCCTTTGGCTGAACCTGGCAACGGCAGGCGCAGAAAACCGGGGCTGCCCCCGGGCTTCTACCGCGCCGCCGCCGTCGTCCTCGGCGCTCTTATTGTGGGTCTCGTTGTCCTTCTCGTCCTGCGGGGCTGAGCCTCAATAGAGGAACCCCAGCCCTCCTCCGCCCATGAAGAAATAGTTGTCGGAGTCCTGGTACTCCCCGGCGAAGATGCCGGAGATCATGAGCCTCGTACCGGGGATGAGCCAGTGGATTTCCGCTCCCGCCTCGAAGGGAATCGGCGAGCTCAGGAAGGCTATTCCTCCAGGGAGCTGCTGTGTACGGGTGCTCGCTGAAATACCCGCGCTCACGGGCCCCAGATCCAGGAGGATTCCCGCGCGAATATAGAGCCAGGCAACAGGGCCGAACCGGGGCGTGACGCCGTCCGCCTTGAACAGGTACGGATACCACACGGACCCGGTTGCCCCGAAGGAAAGCAGTCCGCTCAGCGCCCCCACGGTGAGCTGGAGGGGCAGCTCCACACTGATCCCCGTGAAGTTGGCGAAAGTATCCGTCATGAGCGGATTTACGCTGTCCTGGGTTGTGGAGACCTGGCCCGCAAGCTTTACCTGTATGGCGGCGGACGTGCCAGTTCCGCCGCGCGGCCTGAGCAGATTCCAGCGGGCTGCAACGCCTGCGGTGAGAGGAAGGACCGTGGACGTGGCGATCACACCGGCCGAAGCATCGAGCTCCATCCCCGGGGCGACGCCAATCCGTACGCCAAGCTGCACGGGCGCCTCGATGCCGAGGCTCGGGTCCGACAGCCCGGCGCCCAGCATCCCGATCTGGAAGTCACCCTCGGGGAGAATCTCCGCCACCGGGGCGTAGAGGAGGCCGGCACTGCCGCTCCACACGCTGCGGGGGGCTACCTTGAGGGCACTGTCAACGGTGAACTGCGTCTCCCTTGTCACGGGAGCCTGCCCACCGTGTCCCGTTGCGACAAGCCTCAAAGTGTACACGCCGTCGGTGAGCGCCTGCCCTGTGGAGGAATGCACGTCCCAGGTGCAGGACTGCTCCCAGGTGGTGAAATCGGAAAGCGCACGCGTGTAGACATCGTCACCCTTTGAATCGACCACGTGGATCTCCCCCGCCCCGGGACCGGTCACGGAGAAGTTCACCTCGAGGGACCCGATCATGCCGGGATTGGCGGGATTGACCGCAGTCTTCGGAATCGAAAAGGCGGTGACGTCGAAGGGCGCAGGTTCGAGGGACACGGACAAGGCCGTGACTGCCTTCTCTGCGATCACGACCGATGTCGTGTAAGGGGTGTACCCGAATGCTTTCAGGACGACCTCGTGGTGGCCGACGGGGACCTGTTGTGTTCCCTGCGGAATGACCTGGCCGTCCACGGTCACGGTGATGTCTGGCGGGGTGGCGGTAATCTGGAGGAAACCGATTATCTCGGCGAGGGTTGACTGGAAGAGCAGGGGATCGCCCTTGAACTCCACCCATGCGGAGCTCTCGTAATACCCTTCTTTCCTCAGCAGGATCCGGTGCCATCCTGTGGAGATGTCCTCCATGACAAACGGCGAGAGGCCCTTGAAATCTCCATCGATCCAGACTTCCACGGAGGGGGGATCCGTCAGGACCTGCAGGCCCTTGCTGCTGCCCGGCGGGTTCTGCGACGGCTCCTGCGGCGGGTTGCCCGAAGACCTTTGGGAACCGGCCGATGAGTCTTGCGCCGAAATGACCTTACCGAGCGTGGCGCCCTTCGAGGTCGCGCAGGATACGGCGAAAAGCACGGAGCCTGCGCAGATCATCGCACACAGCATTTGCAGGGGAGCCCGAGTCCTCATGGACCCATTGTATCTCTCCCCCGGCGTGGAGTTCAAGGCGGATCGAAGGCCCGTGGATCTAAGGACCGCCTCTGCCAGATCAGAGGCTCTCTCGGGCTTTGACCGGTTGCCTGTTTCGCCGATATATGAATGAGTACAGCCATGGCAGGACCTATGCGCCCTTTAGTCCGTGCTCTTGTGATCATCCTCTGTTCGTCAGCCGCGTTCGCTCAGGGCGCTCCCGGCACGACCGCCGCGGCTGCGGCACTTCCCTCGAGCTTCCGCAACGTGTCCCTTGGGATGGGGCTGGACCAGGTAAAGGCAGCCCTGAAGGCGGATCCGCTGTTCCGCTACCGCGGGGACCCCGACGTGAGCTTCCTCCCTCAGACCAGCCAATACCTCATTGAATGTGAGGGCACCACCTACGTGCGCCGCGCGTATTTCCAGTTCGCCGACAGCCGCCTTTTCATCATGATCCTCGTTCTCGATGCCCAGAAGCTTGACCACTATTCCCTCTTCAACACGCTGTCGACCAAGTACGGCCAGCCCACGAGTCTCAGCCCGGAGGAGAGCGTCTGGCTGTCGGAACCCGTGCGGTTCTCCCTTGAGCGCCCTCTCACGGTGAAGTACGTCGACAACAGGACTTTTGCCGCGATTCTGTCCAAAGGCGGCGCACAGAAAGACCTCGATCAGCTCTCTCGCGAGAAGTTTCTTGAGCAGTTCTGAAACCCGGGAGAGAAACGCGCCTTCGGCGCCGGGCATTCTCCTCAAGGAAGGCCGGGACGGCCCAGTGCGCCGCCGGCATCACCCCTGGATCTACAGCCAGGCCATTGCGTATGTCGACGAGTCCGCTCCCGCGGGGTCCATCCTTCCTGTCCGCGCCGCGGACGGGTCCGTGATAGGGTGGGGCCAGCACTCGCCCGAAAGCCTCATTGCGGTGCGGATGGTGTCCTATTCCGCTGAAAAACCCGAGGAGGATTGGATCGAGCAGCGCATAAAAGCGGCCTGGAGCCTCCGAACCGGGCTCGGCCTCGACACCGATTCCTATCGCATTGTGAATGCGGAAGGTGATTTCCTTCCAGGACTGGTGATCGATCTCTACGCCGACACGGCCGTCGTGTGCCCGCACACCCGGGGCGTCGAGGCGGGGCTCGAGAGGATCGTGGACAGCCTCCGGGGCATGCGGTCAGACCTTCACGTGTTCATCCGCAGGGATGAGCACTTTGCCCGCGTGGAAAAGTTGAGCACGGCCTCCGGCTACGCTCGTGGTGAGGGCGAGGGCTCGACGGTGATCCGCGAAGGAGGGGTGCGGCTCAGGGTCGATTTTGCCCACGGCCAGAAAACGGGCTTCTATCTCGACCAGCGTGCGAACAGGACCCTGATATCGCGCTGCAGCAGGGACAAGACCGTGCTCAATCTTTTTTCATACACCGGTGCCGTCGCACTCCGCGCGGCCGCCGCCGGTGCGCGGAAAGTGATATCGGTGGACAGCTCCCGCAGCGCCCTCGACCTGGCGGAAGCGAGCGTGAGCCTTTCCCCGGGCCTCAAGAGCGACGCATTCGAATGGGTGCAGGCGGATGTCTTCACGTTCCTCGAGTCGCCGCCGCGCTGCGACGTGCTCGTGGCTGATCCCCCGCCATTCGCCCGCCGCAGGGTCGAGCGTGAAGGGGCACTGAAAGGCTACCTCAGCCTCTTTCAACAATGCCTGCGCATCCTCTCACCCGGAGGCCTGGCCTTTCTCTTTTCCTGCTCGGGGGCCGTGGACCGGGCGACGTTCCAGCAGGTCGTCGCGGAGGCGGCCCTGCGGTCCGGCAGGGCGGCACGGCTGCTGGGCGAGCTGCACGCGGACCTCGATCACCCGGTTGCCGCCTCGCACCCTGAAGGTGAATACCTGAAGGGCTGGATGGTCCATGTCCAGTAAGGTCGTTGCGTTCATCCTGATCTCAGCCTGGTTCTCCTCATGCCAATCTCCACCAGAACGTGTCACGCTCCGCGCCGCCGGGCAATCGCTAACCGTGGAAGTGGCACGCACCGAAGCGCAGCGGGAACGCGGACTCATGGAGAGGGCGAACCTGGGGCCCCGGGACGGCATGATATTCGTGTTCGACCGGGATGATCACCTTTCATTCTGGATGAAGAACACGCCGAGCCCGCTTTCCATTGCATTTCTCGCGGCCGATGGAAAGATTCTGCAGATCGAGGACATGCAACCCTTTTCCGAGACAATCGTGCGCTCCCGACTGTCTGCCCGCTACGCTCTGGAAATGAGAAAGGGCGCCTTCGCTGAGCTCGGCATCAGCGAAGGGGACAAGTTTCAATTCCCGAATCGTTTCCCATGAATCGGCTGCCTGAATCCGCGGAATACCGCGACGCGAATCCGCGGAATACCGCGACGCGAATCCGCGGCGACTATTCCTTCTCCTCCTCATCGAGCTCCGGGAAAAGGGCAAGGCCCGGATCATCGGCCTCGCTCGCTGGTTCCCGCGTAAGGATTTCCACCCTCCGCTCCACTCTCGACAGGTCCTTTTCCAGTGACTTGGACAGCTTCATCCCCTCTTCGAAGATCGCCACTGCATCCTCAAGGGGGATATTCCCGTCGCGCAGCATTTCGGCGAGATGCTCCAGCCGCTCCAGGCGCTGCTCGAAACCCAGGGGAGCCTTTTTGGAATCACTGCTTTTCGCCGGCATTGGTATCCTCCACGGTTGCGCGGATCCCTCCGCGCGAGAGCCTGATGGAAAGAAGTTCTCCGCGCTGCACGTGGGCAGGGGAGAGCAGGATCTTCCCCGTGGGCTCATGGGTGACCACCGCGTATCCGCGGGCAAGGATCTCCAGGGGCGAGTACGATGCAAGCTCCCGCGATGCAAGGGCGGTGCGGTGCCGAAGCGCCCTCACCATTTCCCGGAATCCCTGCATCAGCTCCTCCCGCGCGTAGTCGGCCGTCTGGGAAAGGGGTCGGACGAACAGTCGGACGTTGCGCGCGAGGTTTTCCGCGGCAAACTGCGCCATGAGAAGTCTTACGCGCTCCGTCCGCTGGCGCAATCCGGAGGCCATTGAATCCTGCATGCCGCGCACTCGCGCCAGCAGGTCCGGGCGCGAGGCTGCCACCATCTCAGCGGCGGCCGACGGGGTGGGGGCGCGAACGTCGGCCGCAAGGTCCGAGAGGGTGACGTCCGTCTCGTGTCCGACCGCGGAGATGATCGGGGTCCTGGACGCGGCGATGGCGCGCACGACGATCTCGGATGAGAATGCCAGAAGGTCCTCGAGGGACCCTCCACCCCTTCCCACGATGATGACCTCTCCGAGGCGATGACGATCGGCAATCTCGATGGCGCGGGCAATGCGTTCTTCGGCGCCTTCGCCCTGTACCGGCGTGGGAACGATCACCACGTCCACCCCGGCGCTGCGGCGCCGCAGGACCCGCAGGATGTCGCGGACCGCGGCGCCAGTCGGAGATGTCACCACGGCAACACGTGAAGGATAGAGGGGGAGCGGCTTCTTGCGGTCCAGGTCGAAAAGGCCTTCCGCGGCGAGCCTGCGCTTCAGCTCTTCCATCCGGGCAAGCAGATCTCCCTCGCCTGCCTTGATGAGGGACTCGCAGATAAGCTGGTAGTTGCCGCGTCGGGCGTACACGGAGACGCTTCCCGCGGCCTTCACGAGAGTGCCGTCCGCGGGCGTGAAACGCACCCCGTCCAGCCTGCCTTTGAACATCACGACGGAAATGAGCGCATCCGTGTCTTTCAGGCTGAAATACCAATGGCCCGAGCTGGCGGGCCTGAAGTTCGATATCTCGCCCTGAACGGTCACCCAGGGGAAACCCTCCTCGAGGGTTGCCTTGATGAGCTGGGTGATCTCGGTCACGGTATAAACGCGCTCCGCGGGGCTGGCCGGCATATGAGGCAGGTTACACCGGCGCTTCACGATTGGCAATGCGCGGCCTCTGCCGTGCTGCGGAGCAGCCAGTGATTTGCTGCGGAGCAGCCAGTTTCTTGAACTTCCTGTTAATCTGTCGATATTATCAACGAAGGATATGAAAAACATCTCGCTTATCAACGGGATTGACTTGCGCGCGCCGGCGTTCCGGCCGCTCTGGGAAGGAAAATCATCTTTCAATCGCTCGCTGGAGTTCGGCCAAGCCCTTCCCGGAGTCTCAGAGACAGTTGTCTTCCTTTCGAAGCCCGCGGACATGCCCGAGGGTGTACGATCGATCGTTCGCTCCTCATGGACAGTTGCGGAGCTCCTCTCGGAAATGACAACCGCTGCGGAAGGCTGTGACACGATCTTCTATTTTTTCGCGGACTGCCCGTTTCTTGACTCGGAGATTGCCGCGCGGATGCATGCGAACCATGTGCGGTACTGGGCCGATTACACGTTTGCGGATGGATACCCATACGGAATCACGCCGGAGCTTCTCACCTGTGAATCCTTGAAGAGACTCCGGGGAATGGCAGACGAGGCGGTTGCGCTCCGTCGGGACATGCTGTTCACGGTACTGAAAAAGGACATCAACTCGTTCGACATCGAGACGGAGATCTCCCCGCATGACATGCGTCTGATGCGCCTTTCCCTGACAGCGGACTCGGAGCGCAATTTCATGCTGCTCTCGCGGATCGTGGCCGGTGGCGTCCGCGATGCCCAGGGGGCATGCGCGCTTCTTCGTGAGAACCAGAAAGTCCACCGCACGCTGCCGGCGTTTTTTCCTGTTCAGATCGTAGAACGCTGCCCCCAGGCGTGCACGTACTGCCCGTACCCGCTCATCGGCGGGAACATACTGGAGAAGACCGGCTCGATGCCGCTGGAAAGCTTCTCCCGCCTGGTCACGAAGATCGCGAACTTCGCGGGTGACGCCGTTGTCGACATCTCCCTCTGGGGGGAGCCGGCCCTGCACCCCCGCATTTACGAGATGATCCTCGCGGCCCTCGACGTCCCAGGCATCGAGCTGGTAATCGAGACGTCGGGCATCGGGTGGGAATCGGGCATCTTCCCGCGCATCAAGTCGGCAAGGGAAAAGCAGCCTCGCTGGATCGTGTCCCTTGATGCGTCCAATGAAACGGCGTATCGGAAGCTTCGCGGAGAGGGTTTCGCTGCCGCGTCGAAAACGGCGGAGGAGCTCCTGGGGGTTTTCCCGGGCCGTACCTGGGTGCAGGCGGTTCGCATGAAGGAAAACGAGGATGACCTGGAGATCTTTTTCCGCGCGTGGAAAGCGCGAACGGAGAACGTCATCATCCAGAAGTACGACGCGTTCAGCGGTGCGCTGCCGGACCGGAAAGTGGCGGACCTTTCTCCCTTGAAGCGATTCACGTGCTGGCACTTGAAGCGTGACATGGCGATCCTGTTGGACGGGACGGTCCCGTTGTGCAAGGAAGACATCCGTGGAAGCATGAAGCTGGGAAACGCACTGGAGGACGATCTCTCGGCTATCTGGGAATCGGCGCGAGGGATCCACCGCTCGCACCTCTCCGGCGACTACCCGGGGATCTGCGCCGCCTGTGATGAATACTACACGTACAATTTCTGAGACCGGTTCCCGCAGCCCGTACACCGTCGTGGGCGGCCCCCGATGGGACCGCGTGCGGCGCCACCCCTTTCCTCTCACGCTGCTCGTCCTGGGCAGGGGGGACAGGCTGTTCAAATCCGATATGCTCAAGGATCTTCTCGCACGGTCCCTCGGGGAAATTCTCTGGATCGAGGGATCGGAGTCATCCACGGACGTGGAACCGCTTTCACGGGAGTTCCCCCAGGTGAGATTTCTCCTGGTCGCCGACCGCAGCACGGCGGGAGACCGGGTGAACATCGGAATCGACGAGGCCCGTGCCCCGATGGTCATGGTCAGCTGGAGCGACACGAGGCTTGTCGAGTTTCCATCGGCGCTCCTCGGATCCATGGAGAAATCAGGTGTGCTCTGCACTGTGCCGGTGGCGCGCACGGTTCGCGACGAGCCCATCCCCACCTGGCAGGCGCCGATGTGGAAGAAGAGGCGCTTCTCGATGGCCTACCATGTGCCGCGTGTCGAGGGAGAGAGGATCCTTTTCCCGTTCGACTATTGCGGGCTGTACAATCGCCTGAAGTTCGCGCAGACGGGCGGCTACGATCCGGGCATTGCCAACCCCTACTGGCAGAAGCTGGATTTCGGCCTGCGTTGTTTCCTCTGGGGCGAGCGGCTCCTTGGCACGCTCAGGATGAGGCTGACCTACACCGGCTCTCCTCCGGAGGAAGACACGACACCGGACGAGGGCTACAAGCAGGTCTGGTTGAAGAACATGGCCGTGAGGATGCGCAGGGAAATGGGCGTCCTCCCGACATGGCGGGCGCTGGACTTCATGCTTCATTCGGATACCGGCCCTTTCTATGCGGTGAAGGAGTTCCGGATCGTCCGCCGCTGGGTGCGCACGCACCGGTTCAGGTTCCGCCGCGATCCCCGTGACCTCGTCGATGGCTGGGAGCGTTCCTGACGTGTCAACAGGCATCTACGTCCAGGTGCGTCTCGGCTCCACGCGGCTGCCCTCCAAGGCTTTACTCCCCCTCCCCGGCGGGTGCCTCATCCAGCACGTCATGCGGGCTCTGGCGGCGGTGCCCGCGGACGTGCGTGCTCTCCTGACAGACGGCAAGAGCGTTGAGGCGCTTCGTCCGCTGGCCGCGGCGGAGGGATACGAGGTTCTCGCCGGTCCCGACGAGGACGTGCTCGCCCGCTACTGTATGGCCGGCCGCCTGTACGGAACCGACCGTGTGATTCGCGCCACGGGCGACAACCCGCTTGCCTCCGCGCGCCTGGCGCGCGATATCATCGAGGAGCATGAAAGGGCTCGGGCAGATCTCAGCCACTACCTCGGCGTCCCGTGGGGTTCCGGCATTGAGGTGGTGAGTGCCGGGTCGTTGTTCGAAGCGGAGCGCGATTCCACCCTGCCGGACGAAAGGGAGCATATCACCACCTTTCTCTACCGGCATCCTGAGCGGTTCAAAATTCTCGAGGCCCAGGCCCCACCTTACGCCGCATACGCGGAGGGACGGGTGACGGTCGATACTGGAGCGGACCTCGACGTAGTGACTCGGCTTTTCCTGGACCTGTACGGGGGAAAACCGATCGAAATCGAAAGCGTAGTGGCGTGGCTCAAGGAGCGCTCGCCGGCACGTGCCGCAGCGGTCGAAGGAGCGGGCGATGGCGAAAGCTGACACACGACGCTCATTCCTTCTTGTTCCAGCCGGTGGAGCGGGGGAGGGCGTGGGACATCTTGTCCGTTGCTTGAAGCTCTCCGAGCAACTGGGATCCCATGTATCCTTCCTTACGCGTCACCTGGGTCAGGGTGCGAGGAGGCTCCTGGCTGAAGAACTTGCCAGGAACCCGAGGCGTCCGAGACCCGCCGCGTTGCCGCAAATCCCGGGGGGAAGGCGCTGGGACTTGATCATAGTCGATGCGCGGAGGACTTCGACACGGGAGCTCGAGGAGCTGATGACGCACGGTCTGGTTGCCTTCCTTGACGAAGGTGGAGAGGCGCGCAACTTTGCATCATTCATTCTGGATACCCTGCCAGGGCTTCCTGGCAGATCCGGCGCCAACCTGGCCGATGCTTCGTTTCTCTTCCTTCCACGCCGCGTGCGCACGAAGCCGGCGAAGGCCTGGAAGAAAATTCTGGTCAGCCTCGGCGGTGAGGACGGTGAACACCTGGGCGAGCGGCTGGCGCAGTCTGTTGTGGCGGCTGGGCTTTTCCTGCCAGGGCAGCTCACGGTCGTGGAAGGCCCGCTGTCCGGAAGGCGCGAGTGGCCCGACGGCGTCAAGGTCATCCGCGCCCCGCACGGTCTTGCGGGCATGCTCAGCCGGCATGACCTGTTGATCACACACTTTGGCATGGGTGCCTTCGAGGCACTTGCCGTCGGGATCCCTGCTATCCTCTTCAACCCTTCGAGGTACCATGCCCGACTCGGCGCCGCCGCCGGGTTTTCGATGATCGGGATCGGGACCGTGCGCGCAGACGCTCTGAAAAAGCTGCTGGCGGACCCGGTTCGACTCCAGGGCCACGTCGATCAATTCAATGAAAAAGTGGGCAGCGAACGGGGAAAGAAACTCGCGCGCGTGCTCGGCTCTCTCAGCGTCGTCGGGAGCAAGGACTGCCCGGTGTGCGGTCGAACCGGCAACGTTGTCATCGCCCGGTTTTCAGACCGGACCTACCGACGCTGCGCGACATGCGGGACCATTTCGCTTGAAAGCTTCGCCGGCAGTCGAAAGAAGTACGATACCGCGTACTTTTCGACTGAGTACAAGGCGCAGTACGGGCGGACCTACGTGGACGATTTCGAATCAATCAAGGCAGCCTCGCGGCCCCGGGTCGCGATCATTCGTCGGCTGCTTGGCCGGACGTCAGAAGGAGTTGTTCTCGATGTCGGGTGCGCCTATGGGCCTTTCCTGGCCGCCCTTGCCGACTCCGGGATGCACGGGTTCGGGCTGGACGTCTCGCCGGGAGCCGTATCGTACGTGAGGAAGGCACTCCGTGTGCCCGCGATCTGCGCGGGATTCGAAGAGGTGGAGCGGAACAAGCTCCCCCGGCATATCGCCGCCCTCACACTCTGGTACGTGCTCGAACATTTCCCGCACACCGATGGAGTGCTGGGCAAGGCCACCGCGCTCCTTCCGGAGGGCGGCGTCTTTGCCTTCTCCACACCGAACGGCTGTGGTATTTCCGCGCGGCGCCATCTTCAAGGATTTCTCCTGAACAGCCCAGGGGACCATTTCACGATTTTCTCCCCTCGAAAGCTTGGAAAAATACTGGCGAGGTACGGCCTGAAGCTCCAGCGCGTGAGAGTCACCGGCCATCACCCGGAGCGGTTTCCCGGGCTGCTCGGCAGGGCAGCCGGCAGGTGGGGAGCAGCAGCAGTGGCACTGCGCACAGTCAGTGTTCTTCTGCGGCTGGGTGACACGTTCGAGGCATATGCCGTGAAGGGACAAGTGTGACCACGATCCTGATCCTCGGCGGCGGAGTCATGCAGGAGCCGGGCATCCGAATCGCCCGGCGCAAGGGATGGCGGATCCTGCTTGCGGACGGTAATCCGAACGCGATCGCACGAGCACGTGCGGACGTCTTCGAATGTATCGATCTGAAGGACAAGGATGGGCTCCTGGCTTTTGCGAGCTCCGTCCGGGAGAAGTCGGGCCTCGACGGGGTCTTTACCGCGGGCACCGATTTCTCATCCTCCGTGGCATGGGTCGCCGAGAAGCTGGGGCTTCCCGGTATCTCCTACGCCACGGCGATGCGCGCTACGGACAAATGCCTCATGCGAGAAGCCTTCAGGGCTGCCGGAGTGCCTGGTCCTCGGTTCGTCTGCTGGGCCGGTACCGGTGACCCCGGTGCACGCCTCGAAGCCGCCGGGATGACCTTTCCCCTCGTGGTAAAGCCCGTGGACAACATGGGAGCACGGGGGGTCAAGCGAGTTGAGAACTCCGACGAATTGGGCGAAGCGTGCCGGGTGGCTTTCAGCCTCTCGCGAACATCGCGAGTCATCATCGAGGAGTATATGGAGGGCCCCGAGTTCAGCCTCGACGCGATCGTGGACAGGGGGAAGGTCATCGTCTGCGGTGTTGCGGACAGGCTGATCCGGTTTCCGCCGTCCTTTGTAGAGATGGGGCATACAATGCCGACAGGTTTCGCCCCGGAAAGCGTGCAGGAAATCGAATCCGTCTTCCTTGCAGGAATCAAGGCTCTTGGCATCGACAACGGTGCCGCCAAGGGCGACATCAAGCTGACCCCGAGGGGGCCAATGGTCGGCGAGATTGCCGCGCGACTTTCCGGAGGCTACATGTCGGGGTGGACTTTCCCCCTGGCCTCCGGGGTCGAGGTGACCGAGGCCGCTCTGAATATCGCGGTGGGTCTGCCAGCGGGCAATCTCACGCCCCGGCAGGAAAAGGTGTGCGCGGAGCGCGCCTTGATCTCAATCCCCGGAGTCGTCGAGCGGCTGAGCGGTGCGGAAGAGGCGCGTCAGGTGCCGGGAGTTGCGGAGGTGTTTCTCAGGATAGCGGGGGGAGACGCTGTAGTCTTTCCCTCCAACAATGTGCAGAAGTGCGGGAACGTGCTTGCAGTTTCCGAGAGCCTGATCGGGGCTGAAGCAGCAGCCAGCCGCGCGCTTGGATTATTCCAGATTCGACTTCGCCCGCTGGTCAAGGCAACCAATGATCATCTGTTTCGAGAAGCGGGACACGATTGCTTCGACGGACTCCCTTTGCAGTTCATGACGCAAATCCAGGCGATGCCAGCCTGTCATGGAGAGCTGACTGGTATCGACCCCGCGGCACCGCTTGCCATCGAGACTCTGCCGGGATGGGAAGCTCTCCATGACAGAGACTGGCACGGCATTGATTTCGCGGAATCGGTCCGCCTGGCCTGCGAGCAGGGAGGAGGCCTGCTGTCGGGCGGGGCCGGCTTCCATCTCTCCGGTATCTTCTGGCGCGCGCTTGTGAGAGGAGGGCGCCAGGGCGCCGTCTACGTGCTGGACAGCATTCGCGAGGCCGTGCGCAGCGGCCTTCTCAGGGAGTTTCTCCTCCACTCATGAGGTCCACCAGAGTCGCAGCCCTCGTGTGTGCACTGCTCGCAGTCGGCGCCTTGATCGGCGCACAGGACAAGAACATCCTGTCTCTCACGAACGACCTGGGGGCCACGCTCGAATGGGATCCTCTGCGGGACGCGGGCGTCATCTCGTTCGGAGACGACAGGATCGCCGTCGCCGTGGGGGCTGACAGCGCCCTGATCAACTACCGGATCAAGGTGCAGATCGATGCACCGGTTCGAAGGAACGGCGGGGTGTGGCTTACCACGGCGGCCGTTGGGGAAATCGGGGACGCGGTGCAGAAGGACCGCCTGGCGCACGCCGGGGAGCACCTACGCGTGCAGTACATCCTTCTTGATCCGGGACACGGCGGCAAGGACAGCGGGGCGGTGGGCAGCGTCTCCTCGGGGAAGAAGCAGGTGCCATTGATGGAGAAGGACATCACGCTGAGCGTGGGGCGCACGCTTGCGGCACTGTTGAAGGAAGGGTTCCCCGAGAAAGAGGTGATTCTCACTCGGAACGACGATACGTTCGTGTCCCTGGAGGAGCGCGTCGTCATCGCCAATGCGCTCCTGGAAAAGACGAAGGATACGATCCTGTACGTCTCAATTCACGCCAACACCTCTCCGTTCAACAAGACAGCCTCCGGATTCGAGGTCTGGTGCCTCCCGCCCGCCTACGAGCGCACGCTCGTCGACGAGAAGGCCGCGGGCAAGGAGAACCTCGACATCCTTCCCATTCTCAACAGCATGCGCGAAGAGGAGATCTCCCTGGAGAGCACGATACTGGCGCAGAACATACTCTCCGGACTCGAGGCGAGCCTCGGGCAGAAGAGCGCCAACCGGGGCCTGCGCCAGAACGACTGGTACGTGGTGCGCAACGCGCGGATGCCCGCCGTCCTCACGGAGGTTGGTTTTGTGAGCAATGCCGAGGAGGCCGTGGGCCTCGCGGACCCCGCGTACTTGAACGAAGTGGCGCAGGGCATGTACAGTGGAGTGAAGGCATTCATCCAGGGATTCGAACGGAGCGGGAGCGGCAGTGCTCGATAGATTGGATTTTCTTCTGCGCATGCGTCTCCGGGGGACGCCGGCGGCTGTGGGAGCCGCCTTCATCGGAACACTCGTGGTGTCCCTCGTGCTCTTTTTTCTCTTCGGGGATTCGAAGGTCTCTCGGATACTCTTCTTCCCTTCGCAGCTGCCCGGGCGCATCGTGGCGGAGATGCGATTCGTTCCGCGTCACCAGACCCTGGAAGCGAACGTGCAGGAAATCGCGGACAACGTGCTCCTCGGTCCTACGCGCCACGATGCGCTGCGTCTTTTTCCGAGGGGAGCGACGGTGATCGCAGTCATGGTGAGCGGCAGAACGTTGTACCTCGACCTCACGCCGCAGATCCTCGTCGACGACCCCGAGGTTCCCCTGAAGGGGCCGCAGGCTCTCGCCGCGCTCACACGCTCACTGAAGCTGAACTTCCCGCGCTTCGCTGAAGTCGTCTTCTTCATCGACGGGCAGGCGCCGATCTTCACGGAAAAGAAAAAGATTTGACAAAGGACACCCCGTTGCTATAATTGTCCTTGTATCCGGGAAGGTTCCAGCAGCGAAAGGAGCATTGCATGAAAAGGCTGTTCATTATTGTTATCGTCGGGCTTCTTCTCGGCGGAACAGCGCTCTTTGCCGACGAATCCGTGCTGATCGATTTCACCAAGCTTGGTTCCGATCAGACCGTGGGGACGAACAAGACGCCGACTGAAAACGGGTTGACGCTTATCGACTACAGCCCGGTCGCAGGCGCGTCCTTCAGCGATGAAGAGAAAGCGGCGATGAAATCGTCGCTGGCCCTCGGCAACTGGCAGGTGACCCTTGCCTCTTCCGCGCGGTCAATCACCAATCAGAGCGTCACCATGACCAAGGAAGCGTCGACGAACTCGAACGCGAAGCAGTTCAATGGTGAGGACATCGCGAACAAAAAGGTCCTCGGGGTCCGCATCCATTTTCCGGTTGAACCGTACAACTCGTGGGCGATGATCAAGCCCCCCTTCGACATCCCCGCATATGCGGACAAGGATGCCCTGCAGGGGTCGAGACTCGTCACCGTGGACGCGGACAAGGGGAAGGGAGAGAAGTTCAACGGCTACGGCGTCGTGAAGAACGTCGGCGTCCTGAAGAGCCTCTCACTCACGGTGTATGGCGCGAACTTCCCCAACGGCATTGGGGTCATCGTTTCCGACCAGGACGGGAACGACCAGACGATCTTCATGGATTACCTGCAGTTCGATGGCTGGCGGACGCTCACCTGGAACAACCCGAACTACGTGACCGACGTCCGCAACCGGGAGCTGCGGAAGTTCCCCCTTTACCCGAAGGGTGAGCCATACGTGAAGCTGGTCGGAATCGTCATCTACCGTGACGCGGCGCAGGAGGGCGGCGACTTTGTCACCTACCTGAAGGATATCAAGGTTACCTACGACAAGGCGATCATCGAGACCCAGCGCGACATCAACGATGAAGCGATCTGGGGCATTCTGCAGCAGCGTCAGGAGGCGCGCCGGATGGCCGACCTCAAGAGACTTGGCAATATCCAGGTTCTCCGGTTCCTCGAACAGCAGAAGATGGACGCGACAAAGCCCGCGCAGTAGACAGGCTCCTGACACAAGACGAGACGATACAACGGGCTCCCCGAAAGGGGGGCCCGTTCTTTCGGTGGGCACGCTTAAAGGAATCGAGACACGAGGGGGTTGAAATCCAGGTTCATCTTCAATCCGGCGTACGAGCGGAAAAGGAACGCGGAATCGCCGCCGACGAGCGATCCCAGCCCGAAGGAGTAGATGTTCCCTTCGAGCCCTGCCCTGAGCACAAGCGGCCCTGCCAGCGTCACTTCCACCTGGGTCCCAAGAATGACGGATCCAAGCGTCGCGGTTGTCGTGGAGCCGGCATCGTAGGATCTCGCGAGGTCCTGGTACGCCAGCCACACGCGCAGACGGTAGGGCACGTTTTTTTTGAATACTTCGGCCGCGAAAGTGTATTCAGTGAGGCCATCGGTGACGTTCTGCGATGACGCTTTCTGCTGAAAAGATCGACTGGTCCAGGCCAGCGTGCAGATCGCGTTGGGAAAGTAGACGCCGAGCGTGACATCCGTAAGCTCCTGCGTGTAGTCGCCAGTCTGCACGAGCGATCCGCCGATCGAGCTGTCTGAACGCAGGGTTACGAAAATGACTCCAGGGTATTCAAGCCTCACCGAGGCGGACAGTCCGGACTTCACCGGCGTGCGGATGTCATTGAAAAGCCCGAAAATGGGCCCCATTCCCACGCTGAGAAACTTCGTAGTGTACGTGAAAATCGTTCGCGACAGGTTGCGGAGCACGGGGTCGGAATAGAAACCAGTCTCCATGCTGACCGTGTCCGTGAGAGGCTGCGTTCCGAACACCGACAGCCCCCAGAAATAGTCTCCGCCGGGAAGCCTCGTGTCGGACGACGCGCGGTCGGTACGAAACCCGAGGTTGCCCACCCATGTCTCTATGCCCAGGTCGAGGCCGGCAACTGCACCGGCCCCCAGCACGGCGAAAAGGAGGCAAAGGACATACGTCAGCCGCGCTTTGGATGTCCGCATCGTCCGTCAGAACTCCGCCTGGGCTCCCACGAATACCGCGAAGAGGTCCGAGTAGCTGAATGGCCAAAGCTTCGCATCGACCTTCACTTTCCAGAGGACTCCCGGCGTGCTGACTCCGAGCCACGGGGAGAGCTTGAACTCCCCCTGGGTGGCGGACTGGAACCTGAAATTGTTCTCCAGCCCTCCCTGGAGAGTGTCCTTCGACGGATCCCCATACCCGATGTTCAGGTTCACGTCGAAGGAACCAGCCTCGCCCGGATTGGGTCCTGCCTGCATGTAGTAGGACGGGTGCCAGAAGAACGTGGGAACAATCGAGAACGAGCCCAGGTGGAGCCGCGGCTCGACCAGAAGGTAGAAGAGATTGATGTTGAGAGTGCTGTCCACCCCGGGATCCCACTTAGGAATTCCGATCTGGGCAAGAAACTCGACGTTGCGATTCGTGGCATAGAAGAGGATCCCACCCCGAAAGTAATAGTCCTGCGATTTCGGCGTGAGGGTCGAGCCGGCAAAGCCTTCGACCTTGATCGCCGCGTAGTTCAGGAGGAACCTTACATCGGTGGAATACGTCCCCGGCGAGCTGATGATTGGAGGAGCAGGAGGCGAAATGCCGGGGAATTGGGAGCGGGTGTCTTCGTAGAGATAGAAATCGAAGCTCAGGGCTTCGATTTTCGGCACGAACTCGAACCTGGCGCCCGTCCCCTGCACCTGGTAGATTCCGTCATAGACCGGTCCGGTGGGAAAATACATGAATCCCCTGTAGGCGGTCATGATCGGCTGGGCGCCGAAGAGCGCGAAGCCATCTCCCGAGCAAAAAGTGTCGTCCTGTCCCACGAAATACGTCAGGGAGAGGGGCGCTGAAAAGAGGTCCCTAATGATGATGCTCGCGGAAAGAAAGCCCAGCGGAAGCGGGGTAGCTGTGAGGTTTTCAAGGTTCAGGTTCTGGACGTTAAACGCCAGCGATCCACCGAACTTGTATCCCCCCTGCACCTCGAGAGTGATATCGCCGAAGGTCTGCAGGGTGAAGGCGCCGCCGTCCATCCCTCCGCGGGTAATGAGGTCCATTTTCGGCACAATGATGTTGGCGGGGAAGGCGAGGCCGGCAAGGAAAAGGAAAAGCCCGAGGAGTGCGGATAGTGCCAGTGCCCGGGTACTTTTCAACATTCCCATGTGCACCTCCAAGTGGCGAAGCATATCATGACGATATGCTTTTGAAAATATAGCGCTCCAGCGTCTTTTTATCGGTCGGATTGAGGATGTCGAAACGTACAGCGAGCACCTTGGACTTGTAGACCACGACGCTCGCGGAAGGCGAGAACACTTTCCCTGCGAGCGCGATCTCCATCCGGGAGAGGGAAGTGCCCTCGGCGATCGCCTCGTTGTCGGGCAGGTTGAAAAGCTCCGCGGCCATTCCACCGAGGGAGATGTCCACGATTCTCCCGGACGTGAGCTGCGTCGAGCGGCCCAGGCGGAAGCTCACCCGCGCAAGCTCATCGGGACTCGGCCTGATTCGGATGTGCCGCCGTTGGCTGTTGTGGGTGGCAAGCTTTGAGAATATTCCGGCAAGCTTCACTTTGGCCGTGTCGGGGCGGAAGGGCTTCAGGAGGTATCCCGCGACGCCCAGATCGACCATGCGCATGACCGAATCCTTGCTGGTCTGGATGGTGTGCACGATCACCGACATTCCGCGCGTGGTCTCCGCTTCCTTCAGGTCCGTGATGAATTTGATGCCGTCGACATCCTTGTTGTCGACGTCGACGATGGCCCCGTCGATCGCAACGCCCTTGCCGAGGGCTTCGACGGCCGCTTTCCTGTTGGCAACCGGAATGCCGCGGATCCCGAACGCCAGCAGGACGTAGCAGAGGGACTCGCGTACGGTGAGCGAGCTCTCGACCACAAGAAAAACCACGGGCACCTCCTGTTGTAAAGCCCATACTACACAGGCCCCCCTGCGCAGTCAATTACAGGAGGATGCGCGCACGCTACGCCGTGCGGTGTGTTGCGCGCACGGTTGCTTGACTTTGTCAATGACGGGCGTACAATTGATGGTCATGAACGACGAACTGCCGGACGGCGGTTTCTCCATCGAGAGTCTGGGCGAAGACGCCGCGGAAAACGCGAGGCACCAGCTCGCGCTGCTCGAGAAGTCTCTCGGATCCTCCCGTGACCCCGCGGAAGCCCCGGGGCTCCTCGACGAGGCCTACCGTGCGGCACATTCGCTGAAATCGGCCATCGACTCCCGCCGCATGCCGAACGTGGACCGTCTCGCTCGCCGTGTTCAGGACATTGTGCGGGCAACCCGATCGGGCTCCCTGGCCGTCACCGCGGAGTTGGGATCCATGCTCGCGTCGGTTGCGCGGATTGCCCGCGATGCTTTGGACTCCGTCTCCGCCGGCGGCGCCGAGCCGTCCTCGGCGTCCTCCGCGGCGGCGTCCCTGGAAGAGGTACTCGCACACCCCGGAGCGTGGACCCTCCCGCCCGTGCTCTCGGGCGCTCCCATGCTTTGGGCGCGGGTCGAGGCTGCACGGCTGATCGCGGCGGGTGAAGCGGCGAGTCACTCGAGGGCCGCCTCCGCGGCCTTTGCCCGTGCGGCCGAGGATTCGGCAGGCATTACTGAACGTACGCTGGCCGCCCTGGCAGCCCACGAGCTCGCTGTTCAAGGATTGCGCGAAGCTTTTCCCGCAGGGCTTGGACGCGCCGCGCGCGGGGAGTCAACGGCGTCTGTTGCCGCGGAGCTTGCAGAGATGGTGAGCGGTCTCAGTGTGAACGCCTCGGAGCTGGAGCAGTCCCTGTCGCGGAGCGCCGCGGTAGTGAGGGAGGCCGCCCTCCTGGGGACGCGCGCGGCGGAGAAGGCAGAAACTGCTTTCGGATCCCTTCGAAGCGTTCGCCTGGACGCACTTCTTGAAGATGTGCCGCGCCTTGTGCGCAATACGGCACGGAATGCGGGCCGGGCCGTGGAACTCTTCCAGGAGCCGACGAACCTTGAGGTGGACGCCGCCCGTGCCGAAACCGTGATCATCCTAACTAAAAGTTGCGTGCGCGCCATGATCGGCCTGTCAAAGAATCGCGGAAGGCGCTCAAGGCGAGGAGCAGCAGCGCGCGCGGCCAGGCTTTCGATATCTGCGCGGGCCTCGGGGGAGAATCTCTTCCTTCGATTCTTCCTCGAAGGCAGCGCTCTCGACGGGGAGAAGTTACAACTCGCGCTTGCGGCGGTTCAGCGTCGCCTGGCCCGTGAAGCGGGCATTCTCGAGGTGGAGAGCCAGAAAGGCGAAAGTGCATCCATCCTTTTGACGATCCGTTCTGCCGCGGCCTTGATGAGCCGCTCCTCTGAGTTCGTCCTTGCGCGCGCGGGAGATACATGGTATGCGATCCTCGCCTCTTCCGTGGTCGAATGCATTGAGGCGGGACTCTCAACGCCGGCCTACGTTCTCGAAGGCGCCAGTCTTCCGACGATGCGCATGAATGATACACGCGATCCCCGCGAAGGCGTGGTCGTGAAGACGCCCCGGGGAGCGGTCGTCCTGCTTTTCGACGTCGTCGGCGGAAAGGAAGTTGCCCTGCAGACGCCTGGCGGCGGTGAGGCGGAGGCGATCGGGGGAATCTCGGGCTCCGTTCGAAGAGCTGATGGCAGCTCGGCGCGCCTCGTGGATCTTGCCGTGCTTCTCCCCGCAACGGAGCTGGAGAAAGGCCATGTCACCGCCGCACGGGCAGGCGGCAGGATACGACCCAGGCACTGAGAGGGTCGCTCCCGGAATCGCGGAAGCGCGCGAGCCTTCTGTCTTGACACTTGCGCCGCGCCCTGTCTATTGTCTCTGCAATCAGGGCGGCTAGCTCAGTTTGGTTAGAGCACCAGCTCGACACGCTGGGGGTCACTGGTTCGAGTCCAGTGCCGCCCATCTAAGGCCTTACAGAGCAAGGAATTGAGAAGGGACCGAAAACGGACCTTCCAAAAAGCATCACCTGTAACCGTGAGTGTAGCATTCACTTGCGGTCAGGCGGGAGGTGTTTGATGGAGCGTTCGCAACGGCCCTTCTCAGTCTATCGGAGACTCACAAAAAAGAAAGGGTCCTTCGTCTTTTACTGCCGATTCCGAGGAGAAGACGGCCAGTACATCTCTGCCTTGAGCACCGGACAGACCTCGCGAGCGGCGGCCGAGAACTGGGCGGATGTAAAGCCTAGCCCATGTTCGGGGTTTCTCGCAGTGATTTCGTGATCGGCCTACTGAGAAAGGCCCGTTTTTATTGGGTTTTTGGATAATTGGTCTTCTTCGGAGGCTGAAAACGTAGTGACACAATAGTCTGTCGATTACTCTGAAATAGCTTAAATTACCTTGACAACTGCGCAATGAGTCGTGCTACTATGTGGCATGTACGTCAGGACCGTCA
>PMZS01000101.1 GCA_003170115.1 Spirochaetaceae bacterium | reverse complement strand
GTCTGCCGCCTTCATGGCTAAATTCGACACGCATCTCGCAGTGCCGCATGACCACACCAGCAAACTCGAAATGCTCCAGACGGCTTGCGACGCGCGCCAGCAGGTGATCCAGGAGCAGCAAAAGGCTCTGGAGGCGTTCCGGCAGTCCCGTCTTGTGGTGCGCCTGCTGGCGCGCGCAAAGGCGCTGCTCAGGCCCAGGCTCGGCGTGCTGCAGCAGCACCCGCCCATCCCGCTGCGGCTTCCGGCCTCGTACTGGGCCCCTGCGCGCGGCGAAGCCTGGCCGAAGATCTCCATCGTCACCCCGTCGTACATGCAGGGCGAGTTCCTGGAGCAGACGCTGCTGAGCGTGCTGGACCAGCAGTACCCCAACCTCGAGTATTATGTTCAGGATGGCGGCTCCACGGACAACACCACCGAGGTCCTGCGCCGCCACGAGGCGCGCCTGCTCGGCTGGCAGTCGCGGCCGGACAAGGGGCAGACCCAGGCCATTAACCTCGGCTTCGCCCGGACGAACGGCGAGATCATGGCCTGGCTCAATTCCGACGATCTGCTGCTGCCCGGCGCGCTGGCTCATGTGACCAGGTATTTTGCCGAGCACCCCGAGGTGGACGTCGTTGTGGGAACATTCAACAAAAAGGACCTCCTCGGCGCGGTGCATGAGGCACGGGCCGGCCATACGCGCGTCGTTTCCGCCTTGAAGAGTCCATACAAGTTCGCGGAGTCCCACTCGGCCTCGGGGATCAAGGCATTCGTGCCGATCATGCACGGATGCGACAACTGGTGCACCTACTGTGTCGTGCCGAGCGTGCGGGGCCCGGAAGTCTCCCGCCCGCCGGACGAAATCCTGGCTGAGATCGAAGTTCTCGAAGGCCGCGGCGTACGGGAAGCGACGCTCCTGGGTCAGAATGTCAACTCCTACAGGTGCCTTACAGCCGAAGGCCTCGTGTCCTTTCCCGATCTCCTGAGGAAGGTGGCGGAACGGACACGGTCCATCCGCTGGCTGCGATTCCTCACATCACACCCGAAGGATCTCTCGGAATCTCTCCTCGAAGTCATGGCGGGCACGCCCGTTCTCTGCCGCCATGTCCACCTTCCGCTGCAGAGCGGCTCCACCCGGGTCCTCGGGCTCATGAACCGCGGGTACAACGCGGAGCAGTACCTGGGGCTGGTGCGGCGCGTCAGGGCTGCCCTCAGCGGGGTGTCCATTACGACCGATATTCTCATTGGCTTCCCTGGGGAGTCAGAAGACGACTTCGCGCAGACCCTCGATCTGATGAGGGAGGCGAGGTTCGATGATGCCTTCACGTATCACTACAACCCGCGGGAGGGCACCAGGGCATTCTCGATGCCCGGCGCCATTGCGGGAGACGTGAAGCGGAAGCGGCTTGACAAGGTCATCGAGACACAGCGCGTGATCGGGCAGGGAAGGGCAGCCGAGAGGATCGGAAATGAAATCGACGTCCTTGTTGAAGGAGTCTCGAAAAAAGACCCGGGGGAGCTGCTCGCAAGAACCGAGTGGGACGCAATGGTCGTGTTCTCCGGACATGGGTCAAGGGTCGGTGACTTCCAGCGCGTTCGACTTGTCTCTATTTCCGGTTCGACATTCCGGGCGGAGAGCTTGTAGCCTCGTCATCATCGGCTGCCTGTTCATCTTTTTTGTGCTCGATCTCAATGCCGAACCGCTTATCGCGCATGCCCGGCAACTTGAGAAAGCAGGCGACCGAGAGGGAGCGGCGAAGCTTCTCTCCGCCTGGCTCACCGACAATCCCGGCGCATCCGGGTCTGCCCCTGTCTTCGGAGCGTACTTTCGCACGGAGCAGGAACTGCCGGCGCTCTTAGATGAGTCAGGAAGATTCCTCAAGACCGCGAAAGGTGTTCCGGGCGCCGCCGGCCAATTCGAAAGAATCGCTCGCTTGTTCGAGCTTGGGGGGCGTATCGAGGAAGCACGCAACGCATACCGGGCGGCGTTCGACGAAGGCGCCCCGGATTCAACGCTTGTCTCGGCGTTTCTCCTGTCTCTCCAGATGAACGACACCGGCACAATGGCCGCCACCCTCCAGCAAATGGCGGGGAAGGGGGGAAGCACGGAGCTTCTCCTTCGGGCGCTCGCCGAGATCCATACGGGGGACCATGCCGCGGCGCAAGAGACGCTCATCGGCCTGGCAGAACAGACCGGGAATCCTGATCTCGCCTTGAAAGCCCTGTGGGTCCTGTACCAGGCTGCACGCAGCAGCGGCGATGAGGCTGCACAGGCCGCCATGCGTTCAAAGCTGCAAACTCGATTTGCAGCTGCCCCGGAGACGGCACTGGCCGCGGGACCATCACCCGCCGGCTCAGCGAGCCCGCGTTCGATTGTCGTTCAGATGCCCGAACCCGGCCCGTTCGAGACAGGATTGACGCCACCGAAGGTGGATTTGGCGCCACCGAAGGTGGATACGGAGACCCCAACCAACCCTGGGCCTGGCACACTGCCGCAGACGCCTCAGACGTCCGTGGAAAAATCACCGGCTGCCCAGCCGTCCCAGCCCTCATCGCCCATGATTTCCGTCCAGGCTGGCTCTTTCCTCATGAAGGAGAATGCGGACGACCTGCTCTCCGAGCTCACGCGCCGTGGATTCGCCGCGGTGATCGTGCACGATGTCGGGCAGGGGAAGGATCGCTACAGGGTGCTTGCGGGAGCGGGACTCGAGCTCGATGCGGCGAAAGGCGTTTTGAAAAGTCTTACCGATGCGGGATTCCGCGGCTACCTTGTGCAGGACAAGTAGGCTGCGCCGAGCCTACTTCTTCTTCAGCTCCTGGGATTGCTGGAGAGAAAGGTCGTCGCCGTTGGCATCCTCGTACCCGTTGACAGTGAGAAGGACGGGGGAAAGGGTCAGCGTGCGAGTCACCGAGGTTGAATCCTTTCTTTCCTTGTAGTCGAGGAGCCATGAGCCGATGAGGTCCGGTTGCCCCGTTGACGTGCGGAAACGGGTACCGAGTATCGTGCCGCCCCCGACGGAGAACAACACGAACGTGCCGGTACGCTGCCCGCCGCTGTCAGTCCAGGTGAGGCGAGGCGCCTGGAAATCGATGCTCAACCCCTGCCCGCCCGAATACCGGCCCGAAAGAACAAGCGGGGACAGGAGGGCCTGCGCGTCGGGGCGATCAATCAGTTTCTGCCTGATGTCGTCGCTTACCTTGGTGTACGTCACCGTGGGCGACTCCCCCGAATCGTTGCCGATGATCGTGACCGTGATTGTGTTCGGATCGTTTACCGTGATCGAGAACGTGCGGATCAGCTGGATCTGAAGGACCGTTTCGTTTTCGCCCACCACGAGGAGCCTGTTGTAGATCGTGCGGTGAGACTCGCGCCAGAGGTACGCCTCCTGGGTATTGCCCGAAGAGAGGGAGACTCTGCGGCTCAGTGGATCGAAAGTGATGATGGACGCGTACGTGTCCTTTACGATCTGGACCCACGAGCCCGAAATGAACTGCTCAAAGGCCTGCTCGCCCGAACCGGTGAACAGGCTGCGAAGCGCCGCCTGCTGAACCTCTTCTCCCGGAATCTTCTCCGCTGCTCCCGGAACATAGCGGGACTCCGCGGGATTCCACGAATAGCGGATGCGCACGAGGTCCATGACGTTCTGGGAATCCGGATCACGAAGGTAGGCGACAATTGGAAAGCTGTTGCCCGGCCTCGGGTCCGTGGCGTAGCTGTCCGGCCTGTCGCTCTCATCCAGGGAGATTTCGTCGGCAACGAGCTGGCAGACAGGCCTGTACAGCAGCCCCTTGCCCTGGCTCGGCGGCAGCAGCCTGAATACGTCCAGGGTGAGCTTGCCCGCTTCATTCATGCCGCTGGCGACGATCTGCAGGGAGTGATCACCGATGATGTCTTTGGCCGACAATGAAAAAACCCTTGTGTCGGTCGCGCTCGTGTCGGATTCCCAGCTCTGGAAATAATACGTGCCCCGACCGGGATCGGCGTCCACTACCAGCAGCTTCACCGGTGAGCCCACGTCGGTGATCCGCTTGACCGCGATCACCTGTTCCTCGTCGGGGTCCTGGTCGAGATTGACGTTGATGATCTGCAGAACAGTGTACTGGGGATCGATCCAGATGCGTGGCCGCACGGCCGACGAGTCGGTTCGCTCGGGGCCCGCGGCGGTCTGCACCTGTCCCGCGACTTCCCCCAGGGGCCTTGGAACGACGCGCACGACTCCCGTCCCGCCCCCGGCCCGGCACGCCACGAGCAGCGCGCATGCTGCCGCCGCAAGGAAGGCCGATGCGATTCCGATCATGTCGCGGCGCACGCTCAAGAGAAGTATTTCCTCAAATCGTTCAGGATGATTGTCCTGGTCGCCTCGATGGATTCGCGGCACTTGAAGCCGGCAGCGGTCTTATGCCCGCCGCCCTCGAACCGCTGGGCGATCTCCGCCACGTTGATGTTGCCTTTCGAGCGCATGGAGCATCGGAGCAGCCCTTCGAGATTCTCCTTGAAGAAAACCGAAACCCGCACGTCCTCGCTCTTCAAGGGGATATTGATCAACTGGTCGGCCTCCTCGTAGCTTGCACCGGAATCAAGGATCATCTCGCGCCGCATTGTCAAGAGCGACACGTGGTTGGAATATTGCAGCTCGAGGGTCGCCAGCACGCGTGACTGCAGCATGAGGGCGGAGATCGAATTGCTCTCGTAGAGCCTGGCATAGACGAAGTTGGGCTCGACGCCGGCGGCAACAAGGTCACGAGCGATCTCAAAGGTAAGGGCGGTAGTCTTCGGATAGATGAAGCACCCCGTGTCGTAGACGATACCGGTGTACAAGGCCTGCGCAATTGGAAAATCGATCGGGACATTCATTTCGCGGAGGAGCTGATAAAGGATTTCACATGTCGAGGACGCCCTCTTCTGGATGAAGTTACCCCCGAGCAGGTCATCGCGGTCGCGCTCGTGATGGTCGATGATGAAATGTTCACGCACCCGTGGAAGAACGAGAGTGGCGATCTGGCCGATGTTGTGCACGTCGTTTGTGTCCAGCATCAGCAGTGAGCGCTCCTGGATGTCATCAGGAAGCTGCCCCTTGCTCACCAGCACGCCCACGATCCTGTCAGCATCCAGGTACGCGAACTTTGCAGGCGTGGGGTCGGCGTTCAGGATGAGTGCGTCCTTTCCAATGCTCCGCAGAGCGCGCAGCATCGCGCACTCGCTGCCGATGGCATCCCCGTCCGGCGTTTCATGGGCGGTGATGATGAACCGGTCCGTGCGCGTGAGGAAATCTATCGCGGGTTGGAGCTCATTCACGGCATTGTCCCGGACCCGTTTCCTGCCCCGGGCAGGGTCGCGAACCGATCCCTGAGGACGCTGCCGCCCTTCTTCAGTATCTTGATCCGTCGCAGCACGGTCGCAGGGACGCCCGGGGCGATGTAGGTTGCCGCTTCCGCCTTGAAGCCGTTGGGAATGTCCGCGTTCATGCCGACCACTGCAATGCCGTCGTGGATCTGGGTCGGGAAATCCGCATTCTTCAACGTGGAGGATCGCGCGCCAATGGCACAGTGGTCCCCGATGTTCGGTGTCGGGCGCGGCATCTCCGCGGTGAACGGGAGGATGAGGGCGCTCTGAATTTCGGTCCCGGAACCGATGTGGTTCCCCGTCAGAACAACCGAGCGGGACACGAGCGCGTTGCGGCGGATGACGACGTTGGGGAAAAGGATCGAGTCCTCGACCTCTCCCTCCACCTCCACGCCGGAAGCCAGCCACGAATTGCGGATTGATCCCCGCTCGGCAATGTGCGACTCCGCTCCCTTGTCGGCGAGCTCGGGCAGGCGCGACAGGGCGGCATGAAACCGCTCGCTCTCGCAGTTGGCAATGACCCAGATGTTGCTCGAATAGTATTCCATCAAATCGTTCTGGAACAGGATATCTCCCGGCACGTCCCCGATCAGCTCGATGGCATCATGCAGGGCCCCGTTGAAAAGGGTCTCGCGCAGTCCCTTTCGGCCCCTGTCGTGCCCGGCTGCTTTCGCAAGAAGCCGGGAAAGATGCTCGCGACGGGAGATGTACACCTCCACGGGAGTCCGTGCCACGGAAAGCTTCACGACATGATCGCCTGTTTCCAGGATTTGTTCGCGGAGGGCCTCCGCATCCACGAGAAACACGCAGGCGGTGGATGCCAGGATGACGCGGTCCGCCTCGGTGCTCTCAATCAGGCGGACGAGCCCCGCGAGGCCGTTTTCCAGCAGGTGCACCCGGGCAACAGGTTTTTTCCAGCGGGAAGAGAGTGCCAGAGCCGTGTCCCGGGCCGCATCTTCCAGAATCAGCGTCAACTCCGCGTCTGCCGGAGCACCGAATGTCGCTACCAGGAAATCCGCGAGGCAATAGTTTCCCCAGAAAGGGAGAAGTGAAAAGTGGTACTCCTCGTCGAAACCGGGGATTTCCTGGGCAGGCCCTACGTCAAAGAGAAAGACAGCGGTCGTTCCCAGTCTATTTCTTCCTTTCCTTCGACTGCACTTTCATGCTCAGGTTCTTGCCGGACTCCGAGCGCAGGACGAAGGTTTTTCCCCGCGCATCCGGCGGGACGTCCTTCAACTTCGGGAAGCGATCCTGCTTGAGGACCCCGAGGAGGACTTTCGCGTCCTTGATTGAAAACTTCGCCAGGGACTTGCCGGTTCGTTTGGGCGCGAACGAGAAGACGGAATAGGTGTCATTCAGGAACAGTTCCCGCCCTGCCCGGAGCGAGATCACCTCTTCCTGGACTGGCGTGTCATCTATCAGGACCGCGAAGCGCAGCGGCCTTCCGCGGGTCAGGCGCCAGATGAGGAAGGCAACCAGGGCGGCAAGGATGAGCAGAAGCACAACAGCCGCGCCGAGAGGGATGATGTTGCTCTGCACCCAGCCCATGACATACAGGGAGACCGCCACCTGTGCCGGTGAGAAGCGTTCGGTCGAACCGAAGGCAAAGGTGAGGGTTCCCGCGGAGGTACCCGGCTGGAGAACTGGCGGGAATTGGACGGGAAGGCTCACCCGCGTCGTGCCGTCTTTCTTCACCGTGAAGGTAAGGGGAGCGGGAGTAAGCCCGGGGATCGTCCGTGTCCCGACCTGGGCGCTCACGCCGCTTACCGTGATGCGGATGTCCCCGGCAAGGCCGGAGGGCTTCAGGTTGAAAGAGACCAGGCTGGAGCCGTCGACCCCGATCGGGCTCACCGTCACCGGCCCATCGATCGAGGGAGTACCGAAGAGAGTTCCCGCCTTCTGGGTGATGACCTCGGGGGTGAGCTTGTTCGAAATCTCCGAATACGAGCCCTGCAGTTCCTTCGCGAGGTCCTTGGCCGCCGTGTCGATGCCGATTCCGAGGATCATGACCTTCCAGCCCTTCTGCTGGATGGTCTTCGTGTTTGCCAGGAACTCGTGGTTGAAGGTGCCGTTCTTCGAGTAGTACTTGCTCGAGGGAGGAGCCTCCTGGATCCCGTCAGTAAGAAGCAGGACGTACTTTTCCCTGCCGTCCTTCTCCTTGTCGGCCAGCTGCGCCTTGACCGCGTCAAGGGCGTTGCCGATGTCCGTGAACCTTCCATTGCCCCGCAGCTGCGAGATGACCGCTTTTGCGGATTTCTTGTCGGCGTCATCCTTGATGGCCTGCGAGATCAGGAGGTCGGCCTTGCCGTAAAAGGCGACCACGGTGAGAAAGTCATCTGGAATGATCAGCTGGTCGATGATAAACGAGTTGACCCAGGACGTGACCGCGCCTATCTTGTGTTCCATGGAAAGTGACTTGTCNNAGAACGCGTTCCCAAGCTCTCATTTCGGCCCCCTCTTTCAGTAATTTACTTGTAGAATGCACCAAATTTGGATAAAATGATAGTAGAGAAAAAAGTGCTTGAAAGTGATGGCCTTTTGTGGTCTACTAGGTTTGAGTAAACTGAGAAAAGGAGAGAACTATGGCTGCGATTGACCTTCCGAAAAGCCCGAACGTGTTCCATCCGGAAAAGCCGAGCGCCGTTGGTTCGCGAAACTCGCTGGCACAGGAGTTCAGGGATCAGCAGGCCGAGGTCGATCTCCTCATGAGCGAAGAAGTCGACAAGGTCATGAATCACATCGCTTCGAAGCTCCCCAAGGAAGTCGCTGAGAAACTCGACATCATGGGCGGCATCAAGGAGAAGCTGTACAACTACTTCAACCAGAACTACCAGAACATGTTCAACCGCTTCATCGTGACGTCGGAAGACGAAATGGTGAAGAAGGTCCGAAACTTCATCGACAAAGAGGAGATGAAATCCCTCGCCCGGTACACGCCCAAGGAGATCGCGGCGCTGCTGGATCAGGTCGGAGGGATCGACAAGTTCAACACCGGTGAAATCGAGAAATCCATCGTCAACATGTACGGCCACCTCCAGGGCCACATCCAGAGGGGCGTGAACGATCTCGAGAACGTGACCAACTCCCTGCTTCGCCAGAAGACGGATGTCGGCGCGTTCATTCGTGGTGAAAACGCCTACTCCATCGTGAAGTGCTCCTTCAAGGACAGTGCGTACAAGCCGAAGACCGTCACTGACGTGAAGCTCTCGGTGAACATCCTGGACTCCGAGCTTATCAGCCCGATCTTTCACTACCAGGTCACGGTCGAGTTCCTTGTGAAGGATCTCATCTCGAAGAACCTCCTGGACCAGATCGACAAGGAGATCGAGAAGCTCAAGGACCAGGTCGTTGACGAGGGGCGGGAAGAGCTCAGCGACGGAGAAATCCTCTTCGAGAAGATGAAGAGGGTGGAAAAGTTCACCTCGGACGACAAGGACGACGCGAAGTCCAAGCGCTACAGCTATTTCGCGAAGGCGCTGATGGACAAGATCGAGGGCCTTCGCGCCGAGATCGATCCCGAGGAATATGACCCGGTGAATATCCGCGAAAACCTGAAGCGGATCATCGACATAGAAAACATCAGAAACCGCGGCTTCAACACCGCCATCAACTCCATCACCTCCATCCTGGACACATCCAAGATGGGGTACCAGCACGTGGAGAACCTCAAGAACGCGCGCGAGCTCATCCTCCGCGAGTACGAAGACACGGATGACGCGCACCTGCCTGATGAGCGCTACGCGATACGCCTGAAATATTACGACCAGGCACAGCTCCTGGAGGAGCGTAAGTCCTACGACGTGCAGGCGAAGAGCTTCGAGGTGGAAGTGCTCCATGTCTGGGACGTCCTGGACATGGTCTACGAGGACTCGAAGTTCATGAAGGGCGTCGTTGATTTTGACGACCTCTCCCGCAGGCTGAAAGGCAAGATCAAGAGGCGGATCAAGGCGAAGTCTGGGGATCCCCTGTATGAGGATATCGAGAAGAGCTGGAGCGAGGTCACTTTCATCAAGCCGGGTGACACGGACGTGGAGCGGATGAACCGCACCTACATCTCCGAGAAGGACGAGCTGAAGCGGCGCATCATCATGATGCGGGAAAAGATGCAGAGGCTTTATGGGTTCCGATACCCCATTCAGCGCCGGGTCATCGAGGACAGGGTGAACTTCCTGGAGAAGCAGTTCCTGAGGTTCGAGTACCTCATCAACCCCTACCACATCCAGCCCGGGCTCCTGCTGGACGTGAACATCACCTCCATCAAGAGGAAGAAAGCCACGCTGGACGGCATGGCGAACGTCCTCAACGAGTTCCTCTACGGCGTGTCCAAGGGATTCCAGGACGCGGCGTTTGCCTCCTTCTCGCGCCGCCGCTCGACGGTCCGAGCGGATATAGCGCAGTCCTTTGCGACGACCGCCTCCGATACGGCGCCCGAGAAGTCGGAATATCTTGACATGCTGAACGTTCCCGCCGCTCCTGCAGCCTCGAAGGCTGCCGCTCAGGGCGTGGTCGACGTCGCACCGCGGCGCCGCGGACGGCCGCCCGCCAAAGCCAAGAGGGGGAGACCTCGCAAGGGGTCCCAGGACGTCGGGCTGAGAGAGATCTGAGCACGCGGGGAATTGAATGGTGACCCCTCCGGGGGTCACCATTTTCATTTACGGTCAGAGGGGAAGACAAATGCCTGAACAAGTCCATGCCTTTGATGAGCTTGCCACGCGGGACGGCTTCAACCGTTCCCTGCGGCACTTCAAGTTCATCTCCCGGGTCATCGGGGAGTTCGAATCGAAGCGGAACATCGCGGACACCTTGAGCGCATGTCTCGCTGACAAGTCGATCGAGCCGCGGCAGGTTCTGCCGACGCTCAACGCAATACTCGTTGACAAGTACCATTACTCCTGCAGGTCGCACAACCTCGCGGAGAGTTTCGACGCCTTCGATGGTCTGGCCGCGACGTTGGGAACGTGGCGGGCGGTGGACATGGTGGTGGCCTATTTCCACCCCGAGCTCGGAGTCGTCGTGGTCAATCCGAAGAATCGCGCCCACTGGGAAGGCGTGAGGAGCCTGAAGAGAAACGAGCTGGTCACGGTATTTGCCGGCGCTTTTGCCGGCACGAACGGGGACAAGAAATACGACTCCGCCATTTCGCTCCTCATTACCCTCATGGAAGGCGGAAAGGCAAAGACTCCGCCCGCCCTCACCAAGGGAACTTTCGTCTTCAGAAAGCCCGCGCCCGTGGTGGTTGCCGCCCCTGCTCCTGTCCGGCGTGGCAGGAAGCCCAGCCCGCGAACGGCGAAAGCGACTCTCATCGCAGCCGCCGAGGCCGCGGCCCCGGCGGCCGCGACACTTCCGGCGTATTCGTCCGCGTCAGCTTCCTCCGCGGCCCTTGCCGCGGCTCCTGCCGCGGCGCCGGCAGCTCCGGCAGGCGCGCAGAAGAGGATGACCCCGATGTACTCGATCGTCGTCTCCAACGAGCTGTTCCACAACGGCAATGTGGAGGCGTGGAAGAAAATCATTCAAAGTTACACGACGAAGTACCCGGGCCTGGAAGTGTACGTTTTCTACGAGGGAGAGAGGATCCACGACATCAACACGCTCTTCAAATGGGGCAAGGTGAAGCACGGGAGCGCGATCATGATTGCCATCGCAGGGGACGATATCCGGGACGTGGCAAAGCTCCAGCGCTATCTCAAGCAGGGCGCCAGCCACATGTTCGAGGCGTTCCTCAAAGCTCAGGTCGGCGCGATCCTGAACCTGTTCTAGGCTCGAAAGGGAAGGACATACATGAAGAAGAACATCCACTTCTTTGACCAGGATGAAGCAACGACGAAGCCGCAGGTTCTCGAAAGAATCGGTATCCGCGGGCGACTGGCCATGGAGCTTGCCGATCTCGACCTGCCCATACTTCCCGGGTTCATCATCGACGCGGAGGTGGCCGCGCACCTGGGCGATTTCGACATCTGGGCGTCGCTGCGTCCATGGTTTGATCGCCTGGCAAAGCTTACGGGAAAGACTTTCGGGGACGTGGAAAACCCGATGCTCGTGAAGGTGGTTGTCAGCCCGAACCTCGTCATTGCCTCCTACCCGACGCTGCACAACTTCGGGCTCACGGACAAGACGCTGCCGGGGTTCAACCGCTACGTCGGAGAGAACTTCGGCTGGCACGAGATGCAGTTCCTCACGCGCGGAAGCCTCGAGATCCAGATGTCCATCGCGGAGTTCGAGAACAGGGAAAAGGAAGCGAAGGCACTCAAGCAGACCATCAAGGAGCTTGACGCGGAGCTGAACTCGGAGATGGACGCGAAGAAGCGGAAGGCAAGCGTGGCTCGCTACACGAAGATGCTTCCCGAAGGCTACTTCGCGGATCCTTTCGATCAGCTGGAGATCGCGCTGAAGCGCATCAGCCATCTGCTCTCCATCAACGACCAGAACCAGGAAGACACGGCGCTCCTCATCCAGCCAATGGTGTACGGGAACTACGGCAAGGACTCGCTGAACGGCCAGTTCTACACCCGCAACATTGTCACCGGAGACAGGGCGATCCAGGGCGAATACTTCCAGAACAAGTTCAACGCCATCGGAACCAGCGGATCGGACATTTCCAATATCGCCAAGAGCTACCACGGGGAGCTGGAGAAGATCGCGCGCGCGGTGGAAGACCACTTCAAGGAGATCCGCTCAATCCGGTTCACCGTTGAAAACAAGCGGTTGTGGCTGATAGACCAGCGCTCGGTGATGACCAAGTCCACCCAGGCTGACATCCGTCTCCTGCTTGACCTGCACGCGCGGAAAATCGTCAACGACACGTACGTGGTGAAGCAGATCAAGCCGGGGCAGCTCAACGAGATTCTCCACCCCATCATCGACTTCACGTCCGTGAAAGGCATGAAGTGCCTGACCGGGGGCATCACCGGGGCACCGGGGGCGGCCATCGGCCGCATCTATTTCTCCACGGATGGACTTCTGGAGGCGCACAAGCTCGCCCAGCAGAAGGGGCATGACACAAAGCTCATCCTTTGCCTCATCTCCTCCTTCGCGGAGGACGTGAAAGCCATAGAAGTGGCCACCGGCGTTCTTTCGACGGAAGGCGGTTATTCGGCGCACGCCTCCGTTGTCGCGCGTCAGTACGGGAAGGTTTCACTCGTGAAGCCCGACATGAAGATCAAGGGAAACCGGGCCACGATCGGCGAGCACGTCATCAAGGAAGGCGACTACGTGACGCTGAACGTCCCCTTCTACGGAGCCCCATCCTTGTACCTGGGAAAGGCCGAGCTCATCGAGCCGGATCCGGAGGAATCGGGAATGCTCGATTTCCTCGATCTCGTGGAGAAGTTCGTCTCAGGGTTCCACGTGCGGGCGAACGCGGATAAGCCACGGGATGCCGCCCTGGCGCGCAAGTTCGGGGCCAAGGGCATCGGCCTCGTGCGCACGGAGCACATGTTCTTCGACGAGAAACGCATCAACTTGTTCAGGGAAATGGTCCTCTCCGATTCGGTGGAGGAGCGAAAGAAGGCCCTCCAGAAGCTCCTCCCCATGCAGAAGGCGGATTTCTACAAGCTGCTGAAGATCATGCAGGGTTACCCCGTGATCATCCGGCTGCTGGACGCGCCACTGCACGAGTTCCTGCCGCATAACGACCAGGAGCTCGAGCGGTTCATGAAGCATCTGAACGTCGGCAAGAAGGGCGCCAAGCGGGTGTCGGAGAAGGACGTGAGGGCGCGCAGCGAGGCGCTGCATGAGTTCAACCCCATGCTCGGCCATCGCGGATGCCGAATCGCCGTGTCGTACCCCGAGATCTACGAAATGCAGGTCCGGGCCATTTTCGAGGCGGTATACGCCCTGAAGAAAGAAGGAGTGCATGTCGAGCCGGAGGTGATGATCCCGATCATCATGAACGAAAACGAGCTGAAGTTGATCATTTACGGAAAGAAGATCGAGGGGAAGCACATTCGAGGTCTGGTCGACGTCGAGCGCGACGTGCGGGAAAGTTTCAAGGCAAAACCCGCGCCCTACAAGATCGGCACGATGATCGAGCTTCCCGCTGCGGCGCTTGGAGCCGATCAGCTCGCGCGCTACGCCCAGTTCTTCTCCTTCGGGACCAACGATCTCACCCAGACAACAATCGGGCTGTCCCGGGACGACTTCAACACCTTCATGCCGGACTACACCCAGTTCGACCTTCTGGAAGGCAACCCCTTCCAGTATCTCAACCCGCAGGTGCGCGAGCTGATCGCGCTGGCCGTGAAGCGCGGGAAGATGACACGTCCGGATCTCGAGGTCGGGCTCTGCGGCGAGCACGGAGCTATTCCTGAGAACATCCGGTTCTGCATGGAAGCAGGGCTGGACTACGTGTCGTGCTCTCCCTACCAGGTCCCGCTTTCCAAGCTGGCAATCGCACAGATCATGATCGAGAGGAACGGCGACTGAGAATTACGGCAGGCGGAAAAAGAAACGGCCGGGGGCACACCCCGGCCGTTTGTGTTTCTGATTCCATGTCTACCTGTTCCAGATCGTGAACCTCTTCAGACCTTCCACGACGAGCTTGCTCGCCTTCTCCGCCTCCACCTTGGATACTCCGGCTTCCTTGTTCAGTGTCGCGGCGAAGAACTTCGCAATGGTGTCGAACACGTCCGCCAGGTTGTAGAAGATGAAGGAGAAGTTGATGCCGCTGGGCTTCAGGATCATGAATGAGCCGTACGTCATCAGGGGACTCTTACTCACCATGACCTTTGTCTGGTTGCGAGTCGTCAGGATCTCCAGCTCCGAGAAGCGGAGGGGGATCTGGTCCTTCGCGCTCCTGCGGAAGGGCTCGGTGGCCTTGTGTGAGTAGGAGGCAGGCTCGGCGAGGACGAAGAGCTTGTTCCCATCCGTCTGGAAGGTGAGGCCCTCCGCCGTGAGGTAGATCGATTTGACCCCGTTGTACGCAACAACTTCGTACCGCGAGTACGGGGAGCCTTCGTTGAGAAAGGAGGACACGATGTAACCCCCCTCGCTCGGCAGCTGACCGTCCGTGTAGGCCTTGAACAACTCCAGCGCTTTCGGTGTCATTCGGGTCTCCTTTCTTTCTCTGCACCCGCTAGTATAGTCGGATTTCTGCTCTCCGCAACGAGGTGTCGCTCACGGATCCGCGGCCTCACGCGAAGCCACCTCGTATTCGCGTGCCTTCTGGAGGAACTTCTCAGCGAAAAGGTCATTCCCCATCCTGCGGTAGACCATCCCGAGGTTCCGGTTGGCCCTCCAGTCGGTGGGCGACAGGGACACCGCCCTTCGGAAGGTCTCCGCCGCCTTATCCAGGGTCTTTTCCTGGTACTGCAGGACTCCGCGCATGAGGAGGAGGGACAGCGACTCCCCGTGCTCCGTCATGAAACTGGCCAGCGCTTTCAGGGCCACCGCGCGCGCGCCCATTCGGTCCAGGCAGTACACGGCGGCCTTCATATGGTCCACGGAGGACGGGGAATCGATAAGAAGCTCACGGATGAGGATGAGAGCCTCGGCGTACTTTCCGGTGCGTCGATAGCAGACGGCCAGTGCGCTTTTCAGGCGGGCGTTTCCCGGCTCGACGGGAAGGAGCAAGGCTATCTGCCCGGCCGCCGCCTCGAATGCCTCCTGCTCGAGAAGGAGACGGACCAGCCGACGCCGGGTGCGCCGATCGTCAGGCTTGATTTCCAGGTAGCGCGCGTATACCTCGCCGAGCCGATCCGTCTTCCCCAGGCTCTCATAGACTTCCCCCAGGGCCAGAAGCATCTCCGGGGTCGGCGGATTCAGTTTCATGGCGCGCGTGAACCACCCCTCGGCCAGTTCGGGGAGGCCTGCCCGGCTGTACGCCGCGGCGAGCTCCGCCATCAGGACCGGGTCCGGTCCGCGGACCTTGACCTGCTGTTGAAGCTCCGCGAGAACCTGTTCGATCGCGGCTCCCGTTCGCGCGAGAGCGAGACTGTGAAAGTAATGGCCCGGACCGTCCGCGCGGTCCTTCTTGAGGATCCGGGCAGCCTCCCGCATGAGGTCGTCGTATTCCCCGAGCTCCCACAACACGGCGAGGAGGCCGTAGCGCAGCTCGAGGGATGTCTTGTCCCCCTCTATTGCGCGCAGGTAGTGGTTCCGCGCCTTCACATGGTCTCCGAGGTTTCGATACGCCTCCGCAACGAGGGCGTGCATCTGGGAATCCTTGTAGGTCCCGCGAAGGAGCCTCCCGCCGTAGAACACCGCCTCCCGGTATCGCCCCTCCCGGAACAGGTTCACGGTGATAAAGCGGAGCACTTCCGCCGGCGAGCCGCCGGGCGAGACGTCGGACTTCAGAAGCTTTGCCCCTGCCCGGATCTCGTTGGCAGCCGCGGCCTTCTCGCCCTGTGAGAGCAGGACGACCGCCTTTTGAAGGTGCAAGTACGGATCCAGCGGCGAGATCTGGGAGGCCGCGTCCATGTGGTACAGGGCCAGGCTGGCCTTGCCGAGCTCACGGTATATGGCCGCGAGGTAGAGGTGAGGAAGAATGCTGGCCCTCCGCTGTTCCAGCACCTCGTTGAACAGTCGTGCCGCGTCCACCAGGTCGCCCCGGAAGAACAGGCGTATGGCCAGGACAAGAGCGGTGTTGAGGTATCCGACCTGAAGCCTCTTGTTCTGCGGGTCGACTTCCAGGGCACGCGCAAACCACCAGATCGCCTTGTCCGGCCGGTGCGCCTTCAGGCACGCAAGCCCCAGCAGGCCATAGGCAGGGGAGAATGACGGGTCCT
The DNA here is from genome assembly GCA_003170115.1 of Spirochaetaceae bacterium. GTDB lineage: Bacteria > Spirochaetota > Spirochaetia > SZUA-6 > Fen-1364 > Fen-1364. The sequence continues at coordinate 2,606 of PMZS01000101.1, read as the reverse complement.
GCTCGACCGCCCGCTTCAGGTGCCGGACTGCCAGGCCGTACTCCTCCATCCCGAGATATGCGCGTCCAAGAAAAAACTGACCTGAGAGGGAATGTGGTCGGGCACGGACGTAGAAACTCAGCACCTGGGCGGCGTTTGCAAACTCCCCAAGGGCGTGGTACGCGCGTCCCAGGTACAGCTGCGCCTGGGGAATCTGATCGGTGCTCCCCACGATGCAAGCCAGCAGATCGGCCGCGCGCCGATAATCCCGGCGCCTTCCCGCCTCGAGGGCCTGGTTGAGCATCGCACCGTAGTCAGCCGCGGGCATGGAGCCCAGTCTATCACGGTCCCCGATTGCTTTACAAACCCGGGTCTTTCCACTACAAATGAGCCATGCGGGGTGTAAAAAGTCTGGCGCAAATCGCCGAAGAACAGCGGAAGCTGGCAGATCGCGCTTCAATTGCAGTCAGACTCGGTGCAACCGCCGTCGTCCTCGCCCTGGCCGCCGCAGAGGGCCGCTGGAACGCGACCGTCGCCGACCTGTCGGTTCTCGCCGCCGTGGGCGGGCTGTCCCTTGCATTCGCGGTACTCTCCCGCAGAAAAGTTTCGACCGCGCCCCTTTTCTTCCCTGCCCTCGTGCTGGATGCGGCGGGAATGACGGTACTGGCCATATTTGCATTGTCGCGTGAAAGCATTATCAATGCTCTCGCGCCTCTTGTCGTGGTCGAAGGATACTGCGTGAGCATCTCGCTCCTGGCCTCTTTCCGCATGTCGCTCCGCGACTGCATCCTGGCAACGGCCGCCGGAGTGCTGGCCACCACGATCTCGGTGATCTTCGCGATTCTCCATTTTCCTGGAACCATTGCCCTCGCGCTCCTGGTTGTTCCGTTTCTCAATACCCTGGTTGGATCGCTCGCGGCATTGTCGTGCCACCGATACTCCTCCGCATTGCGGGAGAACCTGATCACGGAGGACCTTCTCAGGGCCAGCCGCAGGCTCAAAATGACCATGGACATCGTCACCGCCTCCATCTTCAATCTCCACCAGCTCATCAACAAGCTGGGGGACATTTCCACGACGGTATCGGAAGGCGCGCAAAACCAGGCCGCGGGAATCGAAGAGGTATCCGCCGCGGCGGAAAAGCTCCAGGCGGCAATGGAAAGCATTTCCAAATCCACGGAAAGGTCCGCCTCCACGATCGGCACGACAGCTCAGTTCTCGGAGAGCGGGAACAGCATCATGCAGAAGGTCATCGAGGAGATACTGGGAATCCACGAGGTGGTGGACAAGATGGTGACGGCGCTTGCGAGGATCAACGACATCGCCGATCAGACCAACCTGCTTGCGCTGAACGCCGCAATTGAAGCGTCCCGCGCGGGTGACGAGCAGAGCGGGTTCTCCGTCGTTGCCGACGAGATCCGCAAGCTCGCGGAAAAGTCCGCGGAGACCGCCATCGAGGTGAGCAAATGGGTGCGCCAGATCGAGACAGTCATCGAGAGGGGAGGGGAGTCCTCGCGGGAGGCGGGCAAGATCTTTGGCACGATCGCCCATGACCTGGGAGCATACGCCGGGTTCATCCACGAGCTCTCCCGATCCGTGAAGGACCAGCTGGGGGCAAACCGCGCGGTCACGGGCACCATCGAGGGCATCGGCTCGGTCGTGGAGGATAACAGGTTCTCCGCGGTGGCGGTGACCCGGATCATCGGAGATCTGAAAAAGGAAATGCTCAAGCTCGAATCTCTTGTCGGGGACAAGGTCCAGGAAGCGGAGAAACTCTACAGAAGCGCTGAAGGAGCCCACTGAACCGTGATGGAGTCTCGCGGGATCTTCCTCAATCTCTCCCCGCTCGATCATCGATATTCCCTTTCGAATCCCGAGCTGTTCAATGCGCTGAGCGCACGGCTCGGGGAAGAGGCTGCCATCCGCTCATGCGCACGGGTGGAGGTGGCCCTGCTCAAGGCGCTCCTGCGCCAGGCTCCCCTGCCCGGCCAGGACCCCGGGCTTTCGGCGGCCTTGGACAAGGCAGCGGCGGAGATCGATCCCGAGGAAGTCTACGCGGAGGAAAAAAAAACCCAGCACAACATCCGCGCCCTCGTGAACGTCCTGAAGCGCCGCCTGCCCGAGCCGTTGAGACCTCTCCTGCACCTTGGGGCAACCTCCGCGGACATCCTGGACACCGCTTCGGCGCTCCGATTCCGCGATACCCTGCGCCGCGTGATCCTCCCCCTGCTCTGCGAACTCGAAAGCCTGCTCATCCGCCGCTGCCGTGAAGAGGCGGACACCCCGCAAATCGGCAGGACTCACGGCCAGCATGCCGTGCCCCTGACCTTCGGCTTTGCCCTTGCGGAGTACGTTTCCCGTCTGGGGGAATCGATCCTGCGGATCCGGGATCGGGCAGCGGATCTGCGCGGCAAGCTTGCGGGCGCGGTCGGCGCGTACAACGCCACCTCCCTTCTTGTGAAGGATCCCCTGCAATTGGAGCGCGAGTTCCTCCAGGGACTGGCCCTTTCCCCGTCGGAGCACTCCACGCAACTGGTGGAGCCCGAGTACCTGCTGAGGCTCCTCCTGGAGATCAACGTCGCCTTCGGAGTGATAGCAAATCTTGCGGATGACCTGCGCAACCTTCA
>PMZS01000269.1 GCA_003170115.1 Spirochaetaceae bacterium | reverse complement strand
TGCAGGCCGAGGTCGAAGATGCGCGCGGCAAGCGGCGACACTCCTGGACTGGAGTAACTTCCCTCCAGCCCGAGGGTGACCCTCACCGTGTCGGCAAAAACCTCCGTTTCGAATTGTCCCTTGAATGCAAAGGCCCCCTTCCCGGTATCCAGCGAGCCCTCACCGCCTGTGAGCTTGTGGGCAAGATACGCCGCCGAGACTGACTTTACATCAAAGCCGTCCCGCCGGACGATCAGGCGGCCGTCCAGTGAAAGGGAATCGGTTCCCAGCTTGCCGTGCTTCAGGGAGACGGACATGTCCGCGGCGGGCTGGGCAAGCGGCCCGGTGACCGTGCCGGCACCAGAGACACTTCCCTGAATCGCGGTCACCCCGAGCCTTTGAACGGGCATCCCGTCGAACTGGATCGCCATCGACAGCAACCCCTTTGTCAGGCCGCCCTTCAGGGCATAGGACTCGAGCCCGTCCGCGCTTCGAAGGGAGGCCGTTCCCTGGAGGCTGAGGACGCTCATGAATTGAGGGTCAAAGACATCTCCGGGGAGAGCAATGTCGGCCCGCGCGCTGCCGGCGAGCATCGTGGCGTCGTCGGTGACGGCCAGGCGGCTGAGGTCCAGCACCTGGGGGGTGAGCCGCCCGCTGAGCTGGACAATTGCATGCGGCGCCTGCGGGAGCGGCACGTCGTAGAACGTGATCGAGGGGAAGCTTGCCGACCATTCGCCTTCCGGGGTGACCAGCCCGGAGATGTCAAAGCTCACCGGCAGCGGTCCTCCTGCCAGGGGAAGCGGGAACTTCTCTCCCCGCAGCTTCACCAGCGCGCCGCCCCCGCGAATCGGCACAGCCGACACCGCGAGACCGAACGATCCGCTCGCGGACAGGCCCCCGCTCTGCGAATAGCGACCAGTGACGAAATACGAGGTCCCGAGAAAAGCAAGGTTGGCTGCAAAGCCGATCTGGCCGCCTTCCGCGAGATCACCTTCGAACCCGCCCTGGATGCCGACCCCCTTCCAGGAACCGTTGAATCCGGTCAGGGAGAGATGGGACTTGTCGACCGAGAGCCCGAATTGAAAGAACGTGCCCGGCTCGTCGTTGCTCGTGACCGTCACGGAACGGGCAGCAAGAGACAGGTGAGTGAAGTCCGTGGACAGCACCGCCTCGGTAGACACCGAATAGTGGGCGAGAAGGTTGAACACGTCCTGCTGTTCAGGTGAGAGCCTGCCCGCACCCACAATGAGGTGATACAGTTTCGCGGGCGGAACATTTTTCAAGGTGGCCGCAACGCTCACCGCAGGGGCGGCCAGGGATTCAGACCCGCCCCGCGTCACGGCCTGCTGCAGCGTCCGACCGAAGCTCAGCTCACCGCTGGCCTGAAGCAGGTCCTGCGGGCCCGACCCCGCGAAGGACGTGCTGAGCGCGAAGGCGGCTCCCCGGGGCAGTGGAGTCAGGCTGAGCTGGAAAGCGTCGAAGCCGATTTCGCCGAACGCCAGGTGGGTGCTTCGCACCTCGAGGCGGCCCTTGAGACGTTCAATCGAGATGCTCCCGTTGACCTTCTCACCGTCGGCGGTGTTCAGGTCCGCCAGAGTAAGTATTCCTGAGGGAAATAAATTTTCGAAAAGAACGCTTCCCGCAAACTCGGCGCTGCCTTCGCGGGAGGACAGCCTGAGCGGTTCGAAGAACGCCTCCTTCTCCGATCCCCTTACGCTGGTGCTGAGCGTGACCTCCTGGATCGGGAGCTGGTCCTGCAGGAAGGCCGAGAGATCCGCCTGGTACTCCAGGGTCCCTGTCCGGGCCCGATAGGTCAGGTGTCCGGACGCGGTAAGCGGAGCCCGCAGCCAGTTCTCATACCGGGCCAGGGAGCGCGAAAAAGTGAAGAGCTGGTCAGGACGCAGGTCCTGGCTTTGAAAATGGAGCGTGAACTCACGCTTCTCCAGGTCTCCCTGCATGTCCAGGACGACGGGAGAGCGGTCCTGGATCTTGCGGACCTCGATCGTGTTGCCTTTCCAGACCAGCTGGAGCGTCTGGGCTCCCGCGTTCACCAGCGAGCTTGAAAAGGAGACAAGCCGGATCATCACGTCCGATCCCGTGAGGCTCCTGTCCAGCGTCCCCTGCGCGCTGAGCGATGAGACAAAAGAGAACCCGCCGGGGACCCTGCCCTCCACCTCGCCCCGCAGGGACACGGAGATTGCCTTCGACTGCGCCTCCACCTTGAAAAAAACGTGGCGCAAGTCGACCGTAGAATCGCGTGAGACGACCCTCACGCCGATGTCGGCTCCCGTGACCCGCGCGCGAAGCCCGGGGCCTCCGCCGCTTTGCACGAGGCGCCGGACAAGATCGACCACGTCGGTGTCCTTCACCAGGTCGATGTCGAACCTGCTGTTGAGAAGCCGTATCTCGCGGATCGCCCCCGCGGGGTCCCGTCCGGCAAGGAGCTTGAAGAGGCTGTAGTACACGCGCACTTCGTGGATGGTGAGCAGGGTCCGGCCGGGGTCATGCGAGTCGTGGATGACGAGGTCGCGGACGTTCATTGATCGGAAAAATGAGGGCGAGATCTCGGCATAGGATATGGAGCGGCCTGCAATGCGTTCCAGCTCGCCCAGAGCGCTGGATTTCAGCGCTTCCATCCGCACCGTAAGAGCGTGGTCGAGCTGGGTCGCGGCGAAGGCAGTGAGAACCACCAGTCCCGCAAACAGTGCCAACCAGGCGGATATTGAGAGAGCTTTCTTCAATCCTGCTTCTCCAGGCGGAACCGGAAATGCACCGTTCCTACCGTATCGGTTCTGCCGTCCACCCGTGAATAGAGGTAGTCGCGAAGCGCCGCCTCCACGCTGGCATCTATCTCAATGTATCCGGAACTCCGCGTTATTTCCACGCGGGTCACGATCCCGGACGGCGCAACGGCAATCCGCGCCTCTCCTTCGATCTCCTGCCCGATCGCGCTCAGCACGGTCGGGAACTCCGGATTGCGTTTGCGGATGAGCTTTCTCTGGATGCCTTCCAGGCCCACCATGGTGCCGGATGGCGACCCGCCCGACGCCGGCGAGATTGATGCGGTGTCCGCCAGCACCTCGCCTGCGGTCGGCGCTGGCAGAGACCCGTCGGCGACCCTGCGCGAGTCCTGGAGAGGAGCGGGCCCGGCGGTCGGCCCCGAGGCCGTCGTATCCTCGCCGGCGGAGCCGGAGGGCGCACGCGGAGAGGGTGGCTGCGGCGCGAAAGTACCCCC
>PMZS01000205.1 GCA_003170115.1 Spirochaetaceae bacterium | reverse complement strand
GTGCCCGTGCGCTCTGAAGCAACACCCGCCCGAGAGAGATGGAGATATGAGTAACCGCCATGCGGCTCATGACATTCCCGATCAGGTCTCAATTATCTCGAAAATATCATAAAAAGTTAGTCATGTCAAATTCGGGTTTTGCCCCATGAGGTTAGAGCCCATTCCAGTACGGAATCGGGCATTTGCCAACAAGTAGTCTATTTTAATATCCTGTATAGAATAATCCTGGAGAGAGGGGTGGACCCGGCGCCATCGTGTCAATCAGGGGCGTGGGGTCCACTTTTGAATCATTTTATTTTCCCGCCTAGCATTTTCGGCGATTCCTTCAGGAAGAAAAGGAGAATCCCGCTCAAGGCGAGCAATATCGCCAGCCCAATGAATGACGGGATGTAAGAATCGTTGAAAACACCTCTCAAGGCATCCATCAGGACGATCAGCAAACCTGAAGCCTGGACTACCAGCGCAAAGATGCCATTGCTCGTCCCTTCAGGAGCTGGAAAGGTGATCTCCGCACCGTACTGATAGGCAACCGGCGTGAAGCCGGTCACGCAGAATCCCAGCACAAAGAATATGATGACCTCGAAGATGAAGCCATTTCCAAGCGCGAGCCCGATCGTTGCAAGAACGGCAACGAACAGGCCGACGATCATGATAGGTTTGCGGCGACGAATTCCATCGGAAAGCGCGGGGATGAGCACGCTGCCGACAATGCCCCCAAGCAACAGCAGGGCCGTCAAAAGTACACCCTGGTCCATGGTCAGCCGCTTCTCCTTGCCCAGGCCGTCGATCAGGGTAAAGACGCCGTTCACAATGCCGCTGCCCAGGAACAGGGAAAGAGAAAGCAGATAGACGTTGCGATTTTTCAGGATTTTCTTCAGGCCGTCGAACACGAGCGCCCGAACCTCTTCTCCGGGAGGACTTGCGGGGGTGGGAGGCTTTGTCCGGGCAAAGAAGAGAAATATGACCGTGCTGACCGCGGCGGCAATTGCATATGCCAACTGCATGCCGGGGAAACCAAGGTGTGTGACCATCCCAGGGCCAAGGGTTTCTCCGAGGCCGATGCCGAGAAACAACGACAGGAAGATCACCCCGGTAATAGTTGCGCGCTGCTTCTGCGGAAACCACTCCGCGGCCAGCTTCGTGAAAGCGTTCAAGAGGAATGGCTGCCCGATTGAGATGCCGATGGTCCCGATAAGGGCGGCAGAATAGTTCAGCGGGAAGAATGCCCGCAGGAGGCCGAACACAGCCATGAGTGTCGCGCCGAAGCCAACGGCCTTCTTGAAGCCGAATGTGTCGATCGCCCAGGCAGCCGGAAAGGCGATAGGGATATAGATCAGCATGAACAGGTTCGCAAGGAGATCGATATCGGCCCTCTGCACGCCATATGCCGCGGCGGCAATTGAAGCGACAGGCGCGTAGCAGATCCACAGGACCTGCACCATCACGTTGATCAGCATGAAGACCGCAAGCACAACCCATCGGTACGGGTAGAGCTTTACAGTGTATTCCCTCATGGAACCTCCTCCTGCACTCCGCTGTTGATTCACCTCACGCCGTAGAAACGCGCAAGAATACCCAGAAACAATCTGTCCGGGAGAATGCGGCGAACGGGCACCGCGACCCGTTCGATGAATGGTCCGGTTGTGTACCGAAAACGCGGCCGCCTGGACCGCACGATTTTTTCAACGAGCCCCGCGATGCGATCCGCTTCCCAGCCGTGCAGCTCGCTGCTCGCCTGGGAACGCATCGCTGCATCCAGATTCAGCCGGTACGGAGTACCCTTCAGGGTTCCTTTTGTTTCCTTCCTGTGCGCGGTGATCTCCGTATGAACGTCGCCAGGGTCGATCACGACAACTCGCACTCCAAATCCACTCACTTCCATCTGGAGAGACTCCGAATAGCCTTCCACACCGAACTTGCTTGCACTGTACGCTGACTGGAATGGCACTCCCATCAATCCCGCGAGGGAACCAATGTTGATGAGAAGCCCGCTCTTTCGTGCTCGCATCCCGGGAAGCACGGCGCGGCAGGTTCGCATCGTGCCCAGCAGATTCGTCTCGATCTGATCCCGGATCTCGTCAACCAGCATCTCCTCGGCGGAACCGCCCACCGTCACGCCCGCACAGTTGATCAAGACATCAATGCGGCCCGCCTCCTTCAATACCCAGGAGACGCTTTCGTTGACAGAGCGATCATCACGCACGTCCATGAAGAGCTGGACAGAGGGCCCGCCCGCGCTGCCCTGCTTCATGTCCTGAAACCGAGGGGCGCTCCGCGATGCACCAAAGACACGGAAGCCGTGTGCCGCAAGTCTCAGGGAACAGGCCTTGCCGATGCCCGAGGAAGCCCCAGTCACCAGGACCACTCGCGATTCAGTCAATTGCTTCCCCCCGGAATGATTGTTATCAGGCAAACCGCATCGCGGCAACCACCCTGACACAGCGGGCATGAGGGGAGCGTATGCTCGACCAAGCCCCTCAAACGCACAGACGATCGACGCGCCGTTCCTCCGCCTATGTGGTTGATGTCTGTGGTTGACAGACGGAGCGTGGCGGTATAGCGTGGATTACCTTTTATTCCCCCTGATTGCGGACAATTCCATGGTGCGAGAGGCGTCGATGAAAGAAAGCGATTTCTCCCCCGCGACGGCCGACGACCGGCAGCGGTACCTGATCCGTCCCCGCGAAGCCGTGCCGATCACGGTGCTGGTGGAAGGGTCCAACAGCCACCTCGTTCGCGGCTCGAACGTCATGCTCAGTTTTCTCACAATGAAAGCAGGCAGTGTCTTCGAGCTGCACTCCCATCCGGAAGAGCAGATCATGGTCGTGCTCGAAGGGTTCTGCGACGAAATCATCGAGGACAAGATCTACCGGGTCGGGCCGGGCGACGTGCTGCGCCTGCCGCCCAATGTCCGCCACGGGGCGTTCCTCCGGGAGGTCGACTGCAGGACCATCGATGTGTTTTCTCCCTCCCGAACGGACTATGCCGCAAAGTTCAGCAACCAGAATCCCGGCGTCACAATGCGCTTCCCATGAGCTCCACCGGATCCATGAAGGCCTTGCGGATCCATGGCCCGCTCGACATGCGTATCGAGGAAGTCCCGATCCCCCGCGTGGGCCCGGATGAGGTGCTCGTGCGAACGGCAGCCGTGGGGATCTGCGCTACGGACCTGGAGCTCTTCGACGGCCGAATGCCGTACATCCGCCAGGGCCTGACCCGGCTCCCCCTCACCCCCGGGCACGAATGGTCAGGCATCGTGGAACGCGCCGGCGCCGAGGTGGGGAGTGTCAGGGCTGGGGACGCAGTGGTAGGCGACATCAGCCTGGGGTGCGGGCAGTGCCGGAGCTGCCTGCGCGGTGCCTACCACCTCTGCGAGCGCCGCACGGAGTTGGGAGTTATCGGGGAGGATGGGGCGTTCGCGCAATTCGTTCGGACCCGTGCGCGGCATGTCTATCCCGTCCCCTCCGGACTTTCTCTGGAAGAGGCAGCCTTCGCCGAGCCCGCGGCGACCTGCCTCAACGGCCTGCGGCGCACGGGTGTGCAGCCGGGAGACAGGGCGGCAGTGCTCGGGGATGGCGTCATTGGGTTCCTTACCGCCCAGCTCTGTCGATGCATGGGCGCCTCCGACGTCGTGCTGATCGCTCCCACGCAGGATCACAAGCCGGTGGCCGATGCGCTGGGCATCACGCTGGTGGACTCCACGAAAGTGGACATCCTGTCGGAAGTACCGCGGATTCTGCGCGGCCGACCGGAGGTGGTCTCCGAGTGCACCGGCAGTCCCGAGGCGCTCAACGACGCAATCCATCTGACGGCACCGGGGGGCCGTCTGAACGCCCTGAGCATCACCGGCTCGCCGGTCGTGGCTGCCGACATCGACTACCTTGTCACGCGGGACATCACGCTGGTGGGCTCGCTTGCGAGTCCCAATGCGTTTGCCCCTGCGCTCAGGCTGCTCGCATCGGGAGCAATCAAGGTGCGACCCCTCATCTCGAGAACCTTCCCCTTCTCCGAGGCGGTGGAGGCGTTCACCTTCGTTCGGCTGCGACGAGAGCCTCGGATCAAGGTCCTGGTGGTTATGCAGAAGGAGGATCACGCAAGATGAAGCCGGTCACCTGGGGAGTCCTTTCGGTCTCGAGCCATTTCGTGGGCAGGATCAACACGGGCGTAAGAAAGTCCCCGCTGAACCTCATCCAGGCTATCGCCTCGCGCAGCGCGGACACGTCGAGAGCGGCGGCAGCCCGGCTGGGAATTCCACGGGCCTACGGGTCATACGCCGAGCTCCTTGCGGACAAGGATATCGAGGCCGTCTATATCCCGCTGCCCAACAGTCTGCACGCGGAGTGGGTGAAGAAGGCCGCGGATGCCGGCAAGCACGTACTGTGCGAGAAGCCCTTCGCGATGAGCGCGGAAGAAGCCCAGCAGACTTTCGACTACGCCCGGCGCAAGGGAGTTCTCGTCATGGAATCCCTCATGTACCGTTTCCATCCCCAGTGGATCCGTGCCGGCGAGATCGTGCGGGGCGGTGACCTGGGCGAGATCCATGCCGTCACCACCTTCTTCTCCTACATGCTCCCCGATCCGGGGAATGTCAGAAATATCCTGGAGATTGGCGGCGGGGCGATCCGGGACGTGGGAAGCTACGCCGTGTCCGCCGCGCGGTTCCTCCTGGGGGCCGAGCCGACCCGGGTCCTGAGCCTCATGTACAGGGATCCAATACTCAAGACCGACACGCTTTCCACCGGGATTCTGGATTTCGGCAAGGCGCGATCAGTTTTCACCGTGGGAACGCAGACCCAGGCATGGCAACGCGTCGACGCCGTGGGCTCGGCGGGCAGTCTGGCCATTCACATCCCGTTCAACGCGTACTCGGACGCGCCCGCGGAGCTGACGGTGACGGGCTGGAACGGCACGCGCACCGTGCAGGTGCCGGCGTCGGACCAGTTCGTCGAGGTGTTCGACGCGTTCTCCCGCGCCGTGCGGGCCGGCGGCCCGGTTCCCCAGCCGCCGGAAGACACGGTGAACAACCAGAAGGTGCTGGACGCTCTGTTCCGCTCAGAGAAGTCAGGAAGCTGGGAACCGGTTCGGTAGGAGCCTCAAGAGCGGGAAGCGGCCTCCCCTTACTCGATCTTCTTCCCGATGAGAACCTTGATGCTGCCCTCGTCCCCGACCTTGCCCCACGCGCCGCTGTTGGCCTTCATCTCCGGCCGGTTCGTCACTTCCACCCATTTTTCGTAGGTGTCGACCAGGATGCTTTCCACGATGTCGACATCCGGCTTTCCCTTGTCGCTGCCGGTGATCTCGAACACCTCGAAGCCGTGGACACCCTCCTGGCGCTTGACGAGGGGCTGGTCGGTCTCCTTCGAGAACTTCCAGTAGTCCTGCATCCGCGCCCCAGCCTTCAGACGATACATGATGAACACCCTCTGCATCGCACCCTCCTTGCCGCGAAGCGCTGCCCAGCCTATCTCCGCTTGTCCTTGCGGGATTCGTTGATGGTGTCGAAGACGACCGCCAGGATCAGCATCAGCCCCGTCACCAGGTTCTGCCAGTAGACATCGACGCCCAGAAGGTTGAGCGAGTTGGCGAGGATGCCCATGAACAGCGCGCCCAGCAGCGCGCCGAGCACCGTTCCCTCCCCTCCATNNTTGAAGCTCGCCCCGCCGATGATCGCCGCGGTGAGCACGCGGAGCTCGATGCCGGAGCCCACGGTGAGGGAGGAGGAGCCGAATCGGGCGGTAATCATGAGCCCCGAGATTCCGGAGATCACGGCGATCAGGCAGTAGTTGAAGATCTTTATGAAGTCAACCTTGATTCCGGACAGGCGCGCGGCCTGCTCCTTGCCGCCGATGTAGTAGTTCTGGCGGAAGAAGCGCGTGTTTCTCAGCAGCAGATCTCCGACCACCGCCAGGATCACGACGACGAAAATCGGATACTGGATCCCCAGGAACCTTCCCTGCCCGACAACCGTGAAAGAATCCGGGAGATTCAGCACGGCCCGTCCGCGGGCGATGACCAGGAGGAGCCCGCGGATCGTGATCAGCATTCCGAGGGTGATGATGAAAGGATTCATCTTCATCTTTGCGATGAGGAGCCCGTTCGCCAATCCCACCCCGAGAGCTGCCACGAGTGAGAGCGGGATCGCGACAACAGTCGGAACGCCCCCGACCAGGGCCAGGCCGCAAACGACGCCCGTGAAGGCAAGGGTGGATCCGACCGACAGGTCGAGCCCTCCGGAGACCAGGAGGATGGACATGCCGACCACGATTGGCCCTTCCACGGAAAGTCCGAGAAGGATCGCCTCCAGGTTCGGCCAGGTGAGGAACACGGGGGATGCGGCCGTCATGATCGCGCCGCCCACGACGAGCACGAGAATGAGAATGGTTTCGCGGAAAGCGAAAATGGCGCGGATGCGCTCGCGCAGCGCGCTCCCCCTGACTTCCAGCGTGTCACCCATGGCTTCTGTGCTCCTCCGTCAGGCCTGACTGCAGCCCCGTTGCGTAGGAAAGGATCAAC
>PMZS01000352.1 GCA_003170115.1 Spirochaetaceae bacterium | reverse complement strand
TTCAGCGTGACGGAGAAATCGATCACCCTGTCGAGATCCGCGTGCGAGAGGGCGGGCAGAATTGCCGGACCGACCAGGAGAAGAATGCAGGCGAGGACGAGACCGGATCTGGGCATCTGCTGCTCCTTGCCGCAATACTATGGAAGATTCGTACCCGGGTCAATCCATCGACGTACNNATCGACGTACCCGGCGGATTTGTCATCGACGTACCCGGCGGATTTTGCATCGACGTACCCGGCGGATTCGTGCGGGGCGACGAATTCCTGTTGCGGGAAGCGAGCCCCGCGATCTTCCGAAAGATCACCCCGAGCCTCTTCGCCTCGTTCACCGAAAGCCCGGCCCGGGCGATGATGTCCTTGAAAAACACCCCCATCTGCCGGGGGGTCACCTGGGTGAAAAACCCGATGCTCTCCAGGGATCCCGTGATGGTCGACACGAGATCATCCAGGGCGGAGGCGCCGATGGGAGTAAAAGGGGTGAGATGTCCCGCCCTCAGCGCCCGGTGGATCTCGTAGCAGACCACCTGCACGGCATGGGAGAGGTTCAGCGACGGAAACTCGGAGGAGGCGGGTATCGTCACCGCGAGGTTGCACAGGGACAGCTCCTCGTCAGTGAGTCCCGTCTCCTCGTTGCCGAAGAGGACCGCGACCGTCCCCGTCCGGAGGGACGCGATCCTCTCCGCGAGCTGCTCGGGAAAGACCGAAAAGTACTTGCGGTTTCTCCCCCGCCGCCTGGTCGTCCCGGCAACGAGCACTGCGTCCCCGATGGCCTCGCGGAGGTCCTCGTGGATCGTCGCTTCATCCAGCACGTCCGCCGCGTAGTGGGCGAGGGTCCGCGCCTGCGTGGGATCCAGGAGACCCTCGGTCACGATCGCGAGCCTCCGAAGCCCCATGCATTTCATGGCACGGCAGGCGGCGCCGACATTCCGCGGATCCCGGGGCCTGACGAGCACGATCCGCACTTCCCGCTGCCCGTTCATATACCCGGGAGAGTAGCCGATAAGCGGAGTATGAAGAAAGGTGTGTGCGCATTCATGGCCCTCGCATGCCTTCCCGCATGGTCACTGGACTGGAACCTCCCGATCTTCACCATGCGCTACGAGGTGGCCGGCGGCGGGTGCGAAGACCCCGACGACGACACCCTCGAGCCCTCGTCCCTCCGCAACACCGTGACGCTCCGCGTGAAGGAAGAGGCGGACCCGGCGACTTTCGGGCTCGGGTTCACCGTATCCGCCAAGGACTACTACCAGCAGTCCGGCGACTATTCCTACTTCAAGATGGAGCATGACGCTTCCGTACGGCTCGACGAAGCCTGGAAGCTCGGCTATGCGCTGGGCGCGAAGTGGATGCAATACCCCCAGCTCGATTCGCACGGCCTGTCGAAGGATGCGCTGTCGCTGAATGCCGGCGGCACGGCGGCCCTGCGGCTCGCGCGGGGCACGAGCCTGGAGGCGGGGCTGGGCGGACGCTTCTGGCTGACCGAGAACCCCGCGGACGCGATGCAGGCATATTCGGCATCGGCCGGACTCAGCACGCGGTTCGGTGACTGGCTGTTCGCGGCGAGGTACCGGGGCGAGTTTCGGTTTCCCCTCGGGGCGTCCGCCGTTTCGGGGTTTGATACGTACCACACGGGGAGCCTGTCGCTGCAGTGGGACCCCAATTAGCACCGACGTATTGCCTCGCACGCATTCGGCATGCCGCGGAGGCGGTCGCTATTTGACAAAAGAGCTTCGAACACGTAGAATGAACCGAAATCGTCGAAGAGAAGTCTCTGGACAGGGGCTCTTGCGGCTCGGTTGTGCCGTGGCTATAATTACAGGGATGAGGGGAATTCTCGAAGGCAAAGGGGCGCCATGAGTAACAACGAGATCGTTCCTGGATTTGACGACGAGAAAGATGACAGCCTCAAGATCCGCCTCCAGAAGATCGAGGACACCGAGGGATGCCTCGTCCTCTACCTGACCGGCTATATCGATACGTACAACTCCAACTACTTTCAGAAGCGCGTTGCCAAGGCCATCGAGTCAAGTTTCATAAAGCTCATTTTTCACTGCGCCGGGTTGAACTACGTGTCCAGCACCGGCATCGGCTCCTTCACCGCCTTCCTCAAGGCCGTGAAACCCCGGGGCGGGGACCTGGTGCTCCTGGAAATCCAGCCGAAGGTCTACGAGGTGTTCCAGCTCCTCGGCTTCTCCCAGTTCTTCAACATCAAGGAAAACCTCGACGAGGCCGTCTCCTTCTTCGCCGCGCGCGGGGAAGAAGGCAAGGGAGCGATCTTCCCCCGCATCTTCAAATGCCCGATCTGCAGCAAGAAGCTCAAGGCTTCGAAGTCGGGCCGTTTCCGATGCTCCGAATGCAAGACGATTCTCGCCATCGACAACGCAGGCCAGGTCTTCCTCGGCTGAGGGAGGCTCCATGATCTCCAAAGAAAAACTCGAAGGCTACCTCATAAAGCTTTCCCTCAGCTTCCACGAGGCCAGCCCCGGCACCTGGGTGGTGAGTGACAGGGAAAAGGGACTGGAGAATCTTCTCGTCCAGCTCTCCGAACCGCTGGTGATCCTCCGCATCCAGGTCATGCAGGTGCCCGCGTCCCGCCGCGAGCAGTTCTTCGAAGAGTTGCTGCGCCTGAACGCCACCGACATGATCCACGGCGCCTACGCGGTGGACGGAAAAAACGTGCTCATTATCGACACTCTGGAGGCGGACACAATGGACCTCGAGGAGTTCGAGGCATCCATTGACGCCATCGGGCTCGCCCTCGCCCAGCACTACCGGCCCCTCTCCCGGTATCGCGCGAAGAAATAGCAGGAGGAATCCATGGGGATTCTCGATCGTATACGCACCGTCCTCAAGGCCAACATCAACGCCCTTATCACGAAGGCGGAAGATCCCGAGAAGATGCTCAACCAGCTGATCATGGACATGAACGAGCAGCTCCTGGAGGCGAAGAAACAAGTCGCCATGTCCATCGCGGACGAGAAGAAGCTCGAACGCCAGGCGCTGGAGAACAAGGCACAGGGGGAGGACTGGGAGAAGAAGGCGATGCTCGCCGTGAAAGCGGGCAAGGATGACCTTGCCAAAGAGGCGCTCGTACGGAAGCAGGAATACGACGGCTACGCCTCCTCCTTCCAGAAGGAGTTCGAGAGTCAGCACGCCTCCGTCGAACAGCTGAAGGACGCGCTGCGGCAGCTGCAGTCCAAGATCGAGGAAGCCAGCAGGAAGAAGAACCTCCTGGTTGCGCGGGCGAAGCGCGCCCAGGCGCAGAAACAGATCCAGGAAACCATGGGATCGCTGTCCGGCAACTCCTCCTTCGACACCTTCGACCGCATGGCGCAGAAGGTCGACCAGGTCGAGGCGGAGGCCGAGGCGATGAAGGAGCTGAGCACCGTCACCGCCGACCAGAAACTGGAGGACAAGTTCAAGGAGCTGGAGTCCTCGGACTCCGGCTCGGACAAGCTCCTGGAGGACCTGAAGGCCAAGATGGGCCAGATTGAAGACAAAGAGAAGAAATGAGACGGCGCCGACGATCAACCTCGTCGGTTTCGATCCAGTCCTGTGCGAAAAGATCCGGGCTTCTCTGGGGAGAAGCCCGTTTCATTTCAGCCCCACCGCCGAGCCCCTGTCGGACG
Organism: Spirochaetaceae bacterium; assembly: GCA_003170115.1. GTDB lineage: Bacteria > Spirochaetota > Spirochaetia > SZUA-6 > Fen-1364 > Fen-1364. The sequence continues at coordinate 23,783 of PMZS01000352.1, read as the reverse complement.
ACCAGGCCGACCTGTTCGTCGTTGCCGCCCGGCACGTCGGCACCCTCGCGCAGGGAGGGGTCCCTGTCATCGCCCACGGGCCCGCGGGCCTGCTGCGCAGCGCGTTCCTCGCCGGGTGCGCGGATTACCTCCGGGATCCCTGGACGCCGGAGGAGCTCGCGCTGCGCGCCCAGGCGGCGATTTCCCGCCAGCACGCCTGCTGGGAGTTCCCGTGGGGCGAGACGCGCATCGACGGTGACGAGCTTCGCACGCCGCGCGGGCGCGCGGCGCTCACCCACCACGAGGCGGTTATCCTCCGCGCGCTCCTGCGCCAGCGAGGACGACCGGTGCCGCGTGCCGCTCTGGCCTGCCTGCTGGGCGGCGGAGCCCTCCGCGGCACCGCCAGCCGCAGCATCGACGTGCACATCTCGGCGCTGCGCCGGCGCGTGCGCGCGGCGGTTCCCGAGGCAGGCAGGTTCATCGTCTGCGTCCGCGGCCAGGGCTACATGGTGCCGTAGCCATGGAATGCCGCCAGGAGCGGCTGCGATGGCGAGGGCGAGCGAGGCCAGGGATGGCTGAGAGCGAGCCCGTAGCCCCACCGCGCCCTGCGCGGTGTTGGCTGGCCGAGAGCAAGCCCATGAGCAGAGACGCTCTCCTTGATCACGGGCACCCGCAATGGTAGGCTTGCCATCGGCGTGAAAGAGCCGTTGAAAGTCCCCTTCATTTTCCTGTTCATCCTCATCTGCACGACCTTCGTGTGCGCGGTCCTGGACATGTTGAGCGTGTGGGGCCTGTACGAATCAGCGGGCCGTGGCTTCACTTTCGCCTCCGCCGTGCAGAAGCTGCCACGGAGCCTCAACAACGTCCTCGTGCCCTCCGTCGTTCTTTCGATCGTCCTGCTGGGACTCCGGCTGGCACGCAGGCATTTCTCAAGGTTCCTCGCGCTGTTCATCGTCCTGGGCGTCAGCTACCTCGTGCTCGTGAACGGCATGCTCGTGCTCAGACCTCTCGCCGGCGCTTCTCCGGCGGCCGCGGCGTCCCCGGGGCAATACCTGCCGCCATCCACGTTCGTCCGCGTCGGGGAAAGGATGATCAACGTCCGCTCCCTCACCGACACACGAGCGCGCGCCATCCTTGTCTTCGACCCGGCGCGTGCAGGGGCCAGGTTCACCGTTTTCCCCGAGGGCACGGCAGTCATCACCGGCGGCGCCCTGAGACTGACCGCCCCTGGTCCCCGGCCCCTGACGATCACCGGCACGCCCGATCTTTCGTGGACCAGCGTGTTCGCCGCGGACCCCTTCACGTCGATGTTCCTTCGGGACGTGCGCACAATGACCTCCGACTTCCAGAGGCTGCTGGTCACGGCGCGGGCCGAGTTCTTCGCCTCCAGCTTCGCCCTGGTCTTCCTCTGCACCGCCTCGCTCATGCTCCTTCGAATCACCCGCTGGCCGCTGGTGAACATCATGCTGCTCGGGATCGCCGTGCGGGGGTATTTCTCCCTGTACCATTTCCTCGCGGTGAGCTTCGCGCCTCAGCTGGCGAAGGTGCTGACAGACCCGTTCGTTGCGCGCATGTTCCCGTCCGCGGCGTTCATGGGCCTCGCGGTGCTCTTCCTCCTCGTGGACATCCTCTTCATCCCCGGTGACCGCTGGGTGAGCGAGCCGCGGGAATGAACAGATCGCTCCTTTCCCGTATCATGCCGTTCCTCCTCGCCTTCTACGCCCTTTCCCTTGCCGCGTTCTTCATTTACGCGATCGTGACCTTTTCCGCTGCCCTCTACCTCCCCGCGCTGCGCTGGGAGTACGCGCTGAAACGCGCTTTCGTCCTTTTCATCGACTACCTGATCCCCGTCCACGCGGCGGCCGTGGCGGTGGCCGCATCGCTCTCCTTCGACGGAGGCACGGCGAGACCCGGCGGATCGGCGCGACCTTTCAACAGGATCGTCTCCTCCACGGTGGTAGCCTTTCTCGTGCTCACGGCGGTGTATGCCGCCCTCGCGGAGGGGGCGGTTCCCGGAACGAGAAGGCGCCTCTCGGACATGCAGTACCTGAGCAGGGTCGCCGGCGAGTACAAGCGGCAGGGCGCGGCCGCAATGCAGGCCGGGGACTACGGCGCGGCCCTGGACGCGATCAACCGCTACCTCGGCGTGGATCCCGGCAACAGGCAGATGGCCGCACAGCGGCTCGAAGCGATCTCCCGCGCCGCCCGGCAGGGCGCGCCTGCCCCGGCGATGGCCCTGGCCGGCGCCGGCTCTTCGGCTGACGAGGCCGACGCGCAGGCCCTCGTGGAGAAGGCCCGCGACTACGCCGCCCAGAAGGACTGGTTTTCCGCGCATTACTACGCCCAGGCTGCGTTCACGCTGGACCCCCGCCGGGTGGACGCGCTGCGCCTGGCCTCCGAAGCGGGGAACATGATCGCGGGTCTCACCCTGGCGGAGAAGGATCAGAAGACCGCCCAGCTCTTCCAGCGCAAGAAGGATGCGCTGGCGAAACTGGAAAGCGGCGATTCGCTGGGCGCCTATTACGCGTTCGCAGGTCTGGCGGCGCAGTATCCGAAGGACGCCGACAGCGCGAACTACCTGGCGGCGTCGGCGGTCGCGGTACAGAAGGCGGCGTTCTTCCTCGACGATGCGCGGAAGATCGAGATGCTGCCCGGCACGCAGGGGATCCTCTTCCTCAACCGCAACGATGCGGAATCGACCGAGGCGGTCTGGTTCGGGAAGATGGTGGAGTTGCCGGGAGGGGAGACGTACTTCTTCGACATCGAGGCGGTGCGATATGACGCCTCGGGCATCGTCGCCTGGCACTTCAGCGCACCCTACGGACGACGGGACGGCGACTCGATCCTCATGCACGCGGTGGACCGAAGGGACCCTTCAGTCCAGAAGCTCCCCCTCTACCTCCAGGGCACACGGGCGGCGCCTGACCGGTATGTCCTCCGCCTGCTGCCGGCGGTTGAGGAGCTGCGCGTCCTGTCGTCCAACAGGACCGCCCTGGCGGCCATGAGCATCAGCGAGATGTGGCGCCTTCGGGAGCGCCTGGGTTCCTACGGCCTCGCGCGCCAGTCCCTCAGCGTGGAAATGACAATGAGGCTCGTCATGCCCTTCGCCTTCCTCATCATTTCCATACTGGCGACGGCCCTGGGATGGGCAATGAGGGTGCGCGAGGGAGGAAGGCTCCCTGCCGCGGGCATCGTCCTCATGCCGCTTCTTCCCGTTGTGCTCGCCCTGATGTCGCTCCTGTACCTTCATGCCCACCGGGTGATCATCGGGTTCACGGTCATCGGGTTCGGCCTGACGGTGGCCTTCGTCGCGCTGGCGGCCCTGCAGCTCGTCCTCCTTGCCTTTTCGCTGGTCCTGCTCGCGGGGCAGTCGAGCAGATAGCCCGGCACAACAAATGCCGATCACCGGGAAGCTCCTGGGCGCTCTCATTGGCTCGATCGCGGGGCCCCTCGGAACGATTCTGGGGGGATTCATCGGGCACTTCTTCGACCGGGCATCAGAGGAGAGACAGTTTCTTGGAACCGCCTCGGCGGCGAGGCTTGCCGCGGAGAGCGAATGGCGCACCGGCACTGATCCGGTTTCGCAGGCGCAGGTCAATTTTCTCACCTGCCTGATCGGGCTTTCCATCTCGGTGGCCGATGCGGACGGCAGGGTCCGGGGCTCCCACGTCGAGGCGATGAAGGATTTCTTCCGCCGCAGCTTTTCCTTCGGCGCGGGAGACCAGGATCTCATCCAGCGCCTGATCGAGGAGATGTACCGCAACAGGCAGAGAATCGACGTGCCGGGCCTGTGCGGCTACTTCGCCGCGGTCTCGACATTCGAGGGCAGGGTCCTCCTGCTGCGCCTCCTCTTCAAGATCGCGAGCGCCGATGCCGCGGGGGTGACCAGGACCGAGGAGGGTCTCATCCTCAGGATCGCGGGGAGTCTCGGACTCGGGGAGCAGGTCTTTCGACAGGTGCGCGCGGAGTTCATGAGGGACTCCGGCCGTGCCTGGGAGATTCTCGGGGTCCCGCCGAGCTCCCGCATCGATGAGATCAAGGCCGCCTACAGGCAGCTCTCCCTGAGACACCACCCCGACAAGGTGGCCAATCTCGGCCCCGAGTTCGTCAGGGTCGCCGAGGAGAGGTTCAAGGCCATCCAGCAGGCATACGAGGAGATCAGGCGCGAGAAAGGATTCTGAAAGCAGGACGGCGCCGGGCAGGGCATCCCGCGGCGCCGTCCCGGATGGTCCTATTTGAAATAGATGATGAACCGAGCGTTGATGTAGAGGGCGTAGGCGACTCCGCTCGGGATGGCCTGCGCCCACGCCGCGAATACCCCGCCGCCGAGACGGAACCAGTCATTCAGGTTTACGCCGACGTTCAGGTCCGGAAAGAACAGCGCCCCGGTGGCGCTGCGCCCACCGGCCAGGCCGAACATGCCGAACCATCCGCCGCCGACGTTAAGGTTCGCCGTCACCGGTCCCACCTGCACCTCGACGAACGCGCAGGGATACAGGACGCTTTCCAGGATGAAGGTGAACATGCGCGCCCCGACTCCGCCATGAAGAAAGGGGGTGCCGAACTGGTAGGTGAGCTGGAGCTCCGGGAAAAGGATCCAGACGCTCGTGATGTCGACGCCCCCGAGGTTCGGATTCTCCGAGTTGCCGAAGCCAAGGTAGAGCGGCTTGTCGATGCACACGTCCAGCCGCACTTGCGCGCCCGCGCCCGCGCCTCCCGCCATGAGTGCAATGGCCACGATCAGAATGACGACTGTCCACTTCTTCATGTGAACCTCCCCCCGCTGAGTGCGGTGCATTTTCCTTGTACGCTTGAAAGGATATCACCAGTTCGGCCCTGTCGCAATGTTCCGCGGTCCGTTCGGCGTCACACCCCGATCTCCCCCGCGAAGGAGGTGACCGCCCGGCCGCCGTGCCGGCGGATGCGTCGACATGCCGGTACCGCGGCTTCACGACGGGCACTCACCGTTCCGCGAGATGCGCGCCCCCAGCGACTGAAGCCTCTGGGTGAGGTTTTCGTAGCCGCGCTCGATCTGGTACACGTTCTGGATGCAGCTCCTGCCCTGCGCGCACATCGCGGCGATCAGCATGGCCATGCCGGCGCGCACGTCGGGTGAGACAAGCTCGGAGCCGGCCAGACGAGACGGCCCGGTGACCACGGCCCGGTGAGGATCGCAGAGAATGATCTTCGCGCCCATCCCGATGAGCTTGTCCACGTAGAACATGCGGGACTCGAACATCTTTTCATGGATGAGCACCGTCCCCTCCGCCTGCGTCGCCACGACCAGGGCAATGCTGATGATATCGGCGGGGAATCCCGGCCACGGGGCATCGTCGATCTTCGGAATCTGTCCGCCCATGGTCGGCACGATCTTCAGCCCCTGGACGGCGGGCACCCAGATCGACTCCCCGGAGGTCTCCCAGGTGATGCCCAGCTTCGCGAAGCCCAGCTTCATCATGCGGAGATTCTGCGGCGACGCCTCCTCGATCTCGATGTCTCCCCGTGTCGCCGCCGCCAGACCGATCAGGGATCCGACCTCCATGAAGTCGCTTCCGATGCGGAAGTCCGTGCCCGAGAGCCGCGCCGATCCCTCCACGGTGAGGATATTCGACCCGATCCCCATGATTCGCGCGCCCATGGACACGAGCATCCGGCAGAGGTCCTGGACGTGGGGCTCCGATGCCGCGTTCTCGATCACGGTGGTCCCCTCCGCGAGGACGGCGGCCATGAGCACATTCTCGGTGGCCGTGACCGACGTCTCGTCGAGGAAGATCGCGGCGCCTTTCAGCTTGTTGGCGGAGAGCACGAAGAAGTTTCCCGATTCCACGCGGACGCCCAGCTCCATGAGCGCGAGGAAGTGCGTATCCAGGGGCCTGCGGCCGATCACGTCTCCTCCGGGCGGGGGCAGCAGGACGCGCCCCTTGCGCGCAAGAAGAGGCCCGGCAAGGAGGATCGAGGCTCGGATTTTCTGCGCGAGGTGGGGAGGGATCTCCTCGCGCGTGATGTCCAGGGTGTGCAGCCGGTACTCGTTGTGGCCTATCTTCTGCACGGTGCTCCCGAGGGCCTTGAGGATGTCGATCATCACGTGCACATCCTCGATCTCGGGAAGATTCTTCAGCACCACGGGCTGGTCAGTGAGGAGCGTGGCGGCCAGACAGGGAAGCGCGGAGTTCTTGTTCCCGCTCGCCTTGATCCGGCCCTTCAGGGGAATCCCGCCTTCTATGACGTACTGGTACGAGGGCATGACTTATTATAGAAGGAGAAGCCGCATGATCAAGGATGTCGGCTCCGCTTTACTTCCCCCGGCTTTTTGGCTACCTTCCAATCGCGCCCCGGATCGCATGTGAGCGCAAATCAAGGAGCAGGACAATGCTGAAGGAATCGGTGGAAACGGCCCTCGAAGAGATCCGGCCGGCCCTCCGTGCAGACGGGGGGGACGTGGAGCTCGTGGAAGTCACGGAAGCCGGCGTCGTGAAGGTGAAGCTCACGGGCGCCTGCCATGACTGCCCGATGGGTATGCAGACGCTGAAAATGGGCATCGAGGCGCACCTGAAGCAGAAGGTTCCCGAAGTCATTGAAGTTCTCGGCGTATAAGGAGGTTCACGATGGCGGAGCTCAAGGATCTGTATCAATCGGCGGACTGGAAAAAGGAAAAGCACGTGCCGGTCATCGAGGCACCCGAGTCGGTGAAAAAAGGCGACGCGGTACGGGTGACGGTGAGCGTGGGCAAGGAGATTGCGCACCCGAACACCACGCCGCACCATATCCGGTGGATCGAGGTCTATTTCCAGCCCGAGGGATCGAAGTTCCCGTTCCAGGTGGCTCGGTGCGATTTTACGGCCCACGGGGAGTCACCCGACGGACCGGACACGAGCACCGTCTACGCGGCCCCGACCGTGCTCTGCACGTTCACCACGGCGAAGCCGGGAACGATCATGGCCTCCTCCTACTGCAACATTCACGGACTGTGGGGCAGCTCGAAATCGCTGGCACTTGCCTGAAACGAAAGAGGAGTGGAAATGGACAAGCAGCTTGAGAAATTGTTCCAGGATCAGATCAAGAACGAGTGGTATTCCGCATACATGTACATGTCAATGGCCGCATATTTCGAGGCGGCAAACTTCGAAGGATTCGCCCATTGGTTCTACAAACAGGCCGGCGAGGAGCAGGTCCACGGGAAAAAGATGTTCGACTTCCTCATCGATCGCGGTGTGAAGGTCGTCCTGCAGGCTATTGCCCAGCCCCCGGCGGACTTCGCCTCCCCGAGCGCGGCATTCGAGATGGCCTACGAGCACGAGCAGAAGGTCACCGCGCTCATCAACGGTATTGCCGACCAGGCGGACAAGGTGAACGACCACCCCACGAAGGTGTTCATCCAGTGGTTCATCACCGAGCAGGTGGAGGAGGAGAAGAACGCCTCAAGGATCGTCAATCTTCTCAAGAAGATTCCGGCCAATTCCGCGGGCATTTTCCAGCTCGACCACCAGCTGGGCAAGCGCGAATAGGGGCGTTGACACCCTCAAGCGCGCCCCATATCTTTGATTATTCATTTCGTAAAAAAGGAGCGTTTATGAAGAGACTGTTCACCCTGTTGCTCGTGCTCGGACTCGCGCTCTCCATAACAAGCGTCTGGGCGCAGAGCACTCTCGTGTATGGCACGACGGATAAGATCTCCGACATCGATCCGGCCAACGCCTACGACTTCCACACGTGGGAGATCTTCTATAACACGATGGACGGGCTGGTCGGCTACGCGCCAGGCGGAAGCGCCTTGGTGCCCGCGCTGGCCACCAGCTGGTCCGCGAACGCTGCCAGCGACCAGTTCACCTTCAAGCTGCGCAAAGGCGTGAAGTTTTCGGACGGAACCCCGTTCGATGCCAGAGTCGTGAAGTGGACCATTGACCGCAACGCTGCCATCGAGGGCGACCCCTCGTGGCTCATCACCGATTTTGTGAAGTCAGTTGAGGTGGTGGACCCGTACACGGTGAAGTTCATCCTGAAAAACCCCGTGGCCTTTTTCCCCAAGCTGCTGGCAAACCCACCGTACTACCCGTTGAGCCCGAACACTTTCCCCGAGGGCTCCAAGGGCGTATACGTGAAGGATCCCAGCGAGCTGAAGGGCGGTGTCCTCTCCGGTTTGGGAACGTATACAATGACCTCCTTCAAACGCGACGAAGAGATAGTGCTGGATTACAACCCCAACTATTGGGGCAAGGCACCGGCCTACAAGAAGGTCATCATCCGCTACTTCGCGGACGCGACGACCATGCGACTCGCGCTGGAGAAGGGCGAAGTGGACCTCGTGTACAAGTCGCTGAACCCTTCGGACATCAACGATCTTTCCAAGAACTCAAAGCTTACGGTGTTCAAGAACCAGGGACCTTTCATCCGCTACCTGGCCTTCGAAACCTCGGAGAGCGTGTTCAAGGATAAGAAACTTCGCCAGGCCATCACGTCCCTGCTGAACCGGCCCGAGATCACCCAGAAGGTGTATCTCGGCCAGGCCATCCCGCTGTACTCGATGGTTCCCAACGGAATGCAGTACCAGAAGACCACGTTCAAGACGGCCTTCGGCGACGGAAACGTGGCGAAAGCAGAAACGATCCTCAAAGGCCTGGGATACACCAAGGACAAGCCCTTCACCTTCGATCTCTGGTACAGCCCCAGCCACTACGGGGACACCGAGGCGAACCTGGCTGAGGTCGTCAAGGCGCAGATCGAAAAGACGCCCCTTGTGAAGGTCACGATCAAGAGCGCGGAGTGGGCCACCTACAAGCAGCAGTGGCACGACAAGCAAATGGCCGTGTTCTTCCTCGGTTGGTATCCCGACTACGTGGATGCGGACAACTACACGGCGGCCTTTGCCGGAACCTCGGGTTCCATCGGCAACGGCATCTACTTCTCCAACCCGGACTGGGACGCAATGTTCACCAAGGAGCAGACCTCGACCAAGGAGACCGAGCGCAAGGCGGTCTTCGAGAAGGTCCAGGACCTGTGGGTTGACGAAGTCCCGACCGCACCCCTTTTCCAGGGATACCTCATCCTCGTCTCCAAGAAGAGCGTCACAGGTGTGAAGATCGGACCTCCCATGATCTTCCTCTACAACCAGCTGAAGCCAGTGAAATAGCGCGCAAGAGAATCTTCCGACCCCCCCCACCNNCATCTTTTCAGTTATATCATCACGCGAATCCTTCTGGCCATCCCGATGGTGTTCGTCATGCTCACCCTCGTGTTCGTGGTGCTCCGTGTCATGCCCGGCGACCCGGTGTCGGCAATGCTGGGCGGACACGCCCCTGAGAAGGTGATCCAGCAGAAAAAGGCGGACCTCGGGCTGAACAAGCCCATTGGCATGCAGTATCTGGACTACATGGGCAAGCTCGCGCACCTGGACCTCGGGGAATCGATGATCTTCAAGCAGAAAGTCAGCCAGCCTATCCTGGAAAAGCTTCCCGCGACGCTCGAGTTGACCTTCTTCGGGCTCCTGCTCAGCCTCGGGATCGGAATCCCCCTGGGGGTTTTCGCGGCCCGACGCCGCCGCAGCGGCCGCGACTACGGGGCCCGCCTCTACGCGAACGTCGTTTATTGCATCCCCGTCTTCTGGATGGGCCTGCTCCTCCAGCTCGTCTTCGGCATCTTCCTCGGCTGGTTTCCTATCGCCGGACGCACCAGCCCGCGCGTCGAGGTGTCCGCCTTTTCGAAGACGGGATTCTACATCGTCGATACCCTGAGAATCGGAAACTTCGCGGCGTTCGGCGACGTCATGTGGCACCTCGTGCTGCCCTCCGTCACGCTGGGCATCGTGCTTTCGGGAATCTTCGTGCGCCTCACGCGCGCGAACATGCTCGACGTTTTGAAGAGCGACTACATCCTGGCCGCGCGCGCCCGGGGCGTGCCGGAGCGGAGGGTCGTGTACAATCACGGCCTGCGCAATGCCCTGATCCCCATCGTCACCATGCTCGGCCTCCAGTTCGCCCTGCTCCTGGCCGGGGCGATCCTCACGGAGAGCACTTTTTCCTGGCCCGGCATGGGCCGCCTTCTCCTGGAGCGCATTTACCTGAGGGACTACCCGGTGATCCAGGGCGTCATCGTGGTCTACACCCTGTTCGTGAGCGTGATCTCACTCGTCGTGGACCTGCTCTACGCGGCCATCGATCCGCGGGTGAAATACTGATGGTCGCGGCACGCTTTTCCCCCGCGGGATGGATCGCCGCCCTGTTCCGCTGGACGTCGAGTGCCCGCCGCAAGTATGGCGGTGAATGGTGGCTCATGGTCGCGGGGGTCGTCGTCATTGCCTTCATCCTGACGATGACCGTGTTCCCGCACCTGTTCACGCGTTTCGACCCGAACGATCAGAACGCCGGCAGCCAGATGACGGCCCCGAGCAGCAGCCACATCATGGGAACGGACAACCTGAGCCGGGACGTGTGGGCCCGGATCGTCTACGGCGCGCAGACGATCCTCGGTGTGGCCATTGCGGCGGCCCTGCTCTCCGCGATCATTGGAATCCCGCTGGGTCTTCTGTCGGGATTCGCCGGAGGCGTGTTCGACCGCATTCTCTCGCTGATCATGGACTCGGTGTATTCGTTCCCCGGTTTGATACTCGCCATCGCCTTCGCGGCCATGCTCGGACCGGGAGTGATCAACATCACCCTCGCCGTGGCCGTGGTGTACATCCCCACGTACTTCCGCCTTGTGCGCGGGCAGACTCTCTCCATCAAGGAGGAGGTGTACGTGGAAGCGGCCCGGGCGATTGGTGCGCGGCGAGGGACCATCCTCGGCCGCTACATCTTCCCGAACGTGATCGCCACCGTGGTGGTGGTGCTGTCGCTGAACATCGCGGATGCGATCATGACCGAGGCGGCCCTCTCCTACATCGGCCTCGGCCTGCCGGCCGGCATCCCTGACTGGGGCATGGACCTCTCCATGGGAAAGAAGTTCCTCCCCTCGGGCATCTGGTGGATGATCACTTTCCCCGGCCTCATGATCATGCTCCTGGCCCTGGGCTTCACCATGCTCGGCGAGGGCCTTGCCGAGATCCTGAACCCGCGGCTGCTGGAGAAATAGGTATGCCGCAACTTGAGAAAACGATCCTCGAGGTGCAGGACTTGTCGATTGCCTACCCGATCACCATCGGCGTCGTGCGTGCCGTGGAGGGCGTGTCATTCACGCTGGACGACGGGGAAGCACTCGGCCTGGTGGGAGAATCGGGCTGCGGAAAATCCACTCTCGGGCTCTCGATCCTCAAGCTCCATCGCCCTCCGGGACGGGTGACGGGCGGGAAGATCCTGTACCGCGGGACCGACATCCTCTCCATGAGCGACAGAGCCCTGCTGAAGATGCGGGGACAGAACATCTCAATGATTTTTCAGAACCCGCTGACCTCTCTCAATCCCCTGTTCACCGTGGAAAAGCATTTCCTGGAAACCATCCATTTCCACGATGCCTCAATGCCGCGCGAGAGGGCCCGCGCAGCGGTGGGAAAGATGCTGGAGACCCTGGGGATCGAGAAGAAGCGGCTGAAGGAATACCCCCACCAGCTCTCGGGAGGCATGCGACAGCGGATCATGATCGGCCTCGCCCTCATCATGAACCCCGACATCATCATCGCCGACGAGCCCACCACCTCTCTTGACGTGATCGTGGAGGCGGGGTTCACCGATCTGCTCATGAGCCTGCGCAGCATCTACAAGCTCTCCATCATCCTCATCACGCACAACCTCGGCCTCGTGGCCGAGATCGCGGACAGGATCGCCGTGATGTACGCGGGCCGGCTCATGGAGGTCGCCACCACGGAAGAGATTTTCGCCCATCCCCTGCACCCCTACACGCAGGGACTCATCGCCTGCGTGCCCAACATCCTCGTGGACCAGAAGGAGCTGGTGACGATGCCGGGGAGCCCGCCCGACCTCGTGGACAGGCCGGCCGGGTGCCCCTTCGCGCCCCGGTGCCCCCAGGTCATTCCGATCTGCCGGCAGAAGACCCCTGCCCTGATCCAGCACGCCCCGAGCCATTCGGCCGCGTGCTGGCTGTACCGGCAGAAGGAAGGCTGAGTCATGGCCACCCTCGTTTCGACAACCGACCTTGTTAAGGAATTCCCCCTCCACGGGAGCCTGTTCGACGTCTTCTCTGCCCGGCGAAAGCGCGTGCATGCGGTTGACCGCGTGAGCTTCTCCATTGCCGAGGGCGAAGTCCTGGGGTTGGCCGGGGAGAGCGGATCGGGCAAGTCCACCACGGGCCGACTCCTCCTGCGTCTCATCGAGCCTACCTCCGGCGCCGTGGAATACCGGGGGAGGAACGTCACGAGCTTCTCCGCCCGGGAGCTTGAACGCCTGCGCGAGAAAGTGCAGATCGTCTTCCAGGACCCCAACTCGTCGCTGAGCCCCCGTATGAGCGTGGGCCAGGCCATTACGCATCCCCTGCAGATCCATGGCATCGGGACCACGGTCGAGCGAAAGGAGCGGGTGCTGGACCTCATGGAAAAGGTGGGTCTGTCTCCCGCGGAGTTCCTGTACAGGAAGTATCCCCACCAGCTCTCCGGGGGCCAGAGCCAGCGAGTGGTGCTTGCCCGCGCGCTGGTGACGCAGCCGGATTTCCTCGTCGCCGACGAGCCGATTGCCATGGCCGACGTGTCCGTGCGCGCACTCATCCTGCAGCTCATGCGGCAGCTGAAGCGGGACATGGGGCTCACGTACCTGTTCATCACCCATGACCTTGCCACCGCGAAATACCTCTGCGACAGGATCGCGGTCATGTACCTGGGAAGGATCGTGGAGCTTGCGTCGCGTGATACCCTGTTCTCCCGGCCCCACCATCCCTACACCAAAGCCCTGCTGGCCGCGGTCCCCGTGCCGGATCCGAAGGCGCGGCGCGACAAGAACCTGCCGAAGGGCGAGATCCCCAGCGCAATCAATCCGCCCAGCGGGTGCCACTTCCACCCGCGCTGCCCGTACGCCGTGGCGCGATGCCGCGAGGCCCGGCCGCCATTGCGCGAAATCGCCCCGGGGCAATTCTCCGCTTGCATCCTCGACTGAACGGGAGAACCTACAGATGAAGAAGAGACGCCTCGGCAGGACCGACATCGAGATCACTCCGATCGGGCTGGGGTGCTGGCAGTTTTCCCAGGGTGCGAACTTCGCGGGCCGGGCGTGGGACACGCTGCCCGACGAGGCGATCCGATGCGTCGTGGATGCGGCCTTGAGGGGCGGGATCAACTGGTTCGACACCGCGGAGTCGTATGGAAATGGCCGCTCGGAGCAGAAGCTCGCGGAGGCTCTCACGGCACTCGACGTGAAGCCGGGTGCCGTCGTCATCGCCACGAAGTGGCAGCCCGTTTTTCGCACGGCGAAATCCATCTCTTCAACCATCGACAGGAGAACCTCGTGCCTGGGCCGCTATCCCATCGACCTTCACCAGGTCCACAATCCCATGAGCTTCTCCCCGGTTGCCGCGCAGATGAAGGAAATGGCCGCGCTCCTTCACGCCGGCAGGATCCGCGCCGTCGGCGTGAGCAATTTCTCGGCGAGGCGGATGCAGGCGGCGCACGACGCACTGGCCGCGGATGGAATCGTCCTTGCCTCAAACCAGGTGCGGTTCAACCTCCTTGACCGGCGCATCGAGCAGAACGGAGTGCTGGAGACGGCAAAGAAGCTCGGGGTGACGATCATTGCCTGGTCGCCCCTGGCCCAGGGGATCCTCACGGGAAGATTCCACGAAGATCCCGGGGCGATGCGCAGAGCGTCGGGCCTTCGCCGGATAATGAGCCGGCTCAGCCCGGGGACGCTGGAGAGAACGCGGCCCCTCATCGAGGAGCTGCGGGCCATTGCCCGGGCCCATGGGGCGACAATCTCGCAGGTGGCCCTGAGCTGGGAAGTCGTCTTCCATGGTGAGACGGTGGTGGCAATTCCCGGGGCGTCCCGTCCCTCCCAGGCGGAAGAGGCTGCCGCCGCCCCGGACCTCCGACTCTCTGCCCTGGAGATCTCCCGAATCGACTCACTCGCGCGCTCCTGAACGGAGAGGCGCCCCATGCCACCCCGCCGCGTCGCCGCTGCATTCTTTACGAACTATTTCCTTCTCTTCGCGTCATTCGGAATCCTGACACCGTACCTCCAGCTCTACCTGAAAGCGCGCGGGTTTTCCCCCTCCCGAATCGGGGTGCTCCTCGGCATCTTCGAGCTCGCCGGCATCGCGGGCCCGATCTTTCTTTCCCGCCTGGCCGATTCCCGCGCCGCTCCTGGATTCCACGGTGAGCCGGACTCTTCGCGATCCCGGTCGGCAGTACGGGAGATTCCGGGTGGCGGGGAGCATCGGGTTCATTGTCATCTCGGTCTTCCTCCAGTTCGGCGGCATTGTGTCGGGAGATTCCTCGCTTTCGATCCTTGTCGTATTCTGTGCCTCTGCGATGCTCGCGGGATGCGCTGCCACGGTGCTTCCCGCGGTGCAGAAGGCTCCTCCGCCCACGCATGCCGCGGCGGATGGCCCGCGCTTCCGCGCCTTCGACCTCAGATTCTGGGCGGTCATCGGGGTCGTCTTCCTGGGCCGCTTCGGCATGGGAGCGTACTATTCCTTCTTTTCGCTGTACCTCAGGGACACATTTGGCGGGTCCTCGGCTGTCAGCATGATGTGGGCGATCGGCGCGTTCGCGGAGATCGCCACCATATGGTTCTCGGGCCGGCTGATCGGCCGCTGGGGGCTGCGGTCCATGCTGATCGTTTCCCTCTCCGCCGTCACCGTGCGCCTGTGCCTCTTCGTGCTGGCGCCCTCGCTCGCAGTGATCTCCCTGGCGCAGCTCCTTCACGCCTTCACCTTCGGCGCCTTTCACACCGCCGCGGTGGCATACGTGAACCTGAAAATCCCGGCGGAGCGCCGAGGACTGGGCATGGCGATCTACAACGCTCTCGGCGTCGGGTGTGCCTCGTTTCTCGCCAGCGTCGCGGGCGGGTACATCCTGGAAGCGCACGGATTCGTCACGCTCTTCCTGTCCTATGCGGCTATTCCTCTCGGGGGTATAGTGATCCTGGCGGGTTTCGGCAGGAGCCTCCTTCCAAGGATCCCCGCATCCGCCGGTTGAACGGAGACGCTCCGCGCTGGTATCTTGGCTCCATGGAAACCGCGGTCCTTCTCAGGGAGCTCACGGAGGCGCGCGGCCCCTCCGGCTACGAGGAGGAGATCCGACGGATCATCCGCGCCCGGTTCGCCGTATACGCGCGCGACGTTCGAGTCGATTCGCTGGGTAACTGCATCGCGCGCATCCCGGGCACCGGGGCTCTTCCGTCGAACGGCGCGCGGCCGTCGCTCATGCTCGCGGGGCACATGGATGAGATCGCCCTCATGGTCTCCCAGCTGGAGAAGGGTTTCCTCCGCGTCGCGCAGGTCGGCGGGTTCGATCCCCGGGTCCTCCTTGCACAGGAGGTGATCGTCCACGGCGCACGGGAGCTTCCGGGGATCGTCGTCAGCGTGCCCCCTCACTTCACCGACCCCGCGGAGCGGGAGAAGCCCGTGCCGCTGGAAAAACTCTTCATCGACGTCGGCCTTTCACCGCACGACGTGGAATCCCTCGTTCACGTCGGGGACCTCGTCTCCCTTCGCGCCCGGTGGACGGAGCTCTCCGGCGGGTACGCCGCATGCAAGTCCATGGATGACCGGGCCGGGGTCGCGGCCATCGTGCTCTGCCTGGAGGAGCTCTCAAAACGCAGCCACGCCTGGGACGTGTACGCGGTTGCCACGGTGCAGGAGGAGGTGGGAAGCCGCGGCGCCCTGGTCGGCGCCTTTGGCGTCGCGCCTGCCGCCGCGATTGCCGTGGACGTCACCTTCGGCATGCAGCCCGGGCTCTCACCGGCAGAATCGGTGAAGATGGACGCGGGCCCGACCATTGCGCTGGGTCCGAACTTCCACCCCCGGCTGTTCGACCGTCTCATCGAGGCGGCGAAATTGATCGAGCTTCCCCACCAGGTGGAGCCCATCCCCTCTGACAGCGGCACCGATGCCTGGCACATCCAGGTGAGCAGGTCCGGCGTGCCCTGCGGCCTGGTGGGCATTCCGGCGAGATACATGCACACACCGGTGGAGACCGTCTGCCTTCGCGACGTGGAGAGAGCCGCCCGACTCCTGACCGAGCTCGTCTGCCGGCTGCCACCGGAGTTTGCCGAGACGCTGGAAACACGGGACGCCCTGGCAAAGGGGGAGAGCTGAGATGCTGCTGCAAAGGCTCTCGGAAGCGCACGGTATCGCGGGCCACGAAGAGGAAGTCCGGGCGGTCCTGCTGGAGCAGATCAGGGACCGGGTGGACGCCTGCCGCATCGACGGCATGGGCAATCTCATCGCCCTGAAGAAGGGCACCGGCTCATCACCCCTGCGGGTGCTCGTTGCCGCGCACATGGACGAGGTCGGCCTCATGATCACCTCCGCGGAGGAATCCGGCGTTCTGCGCTTTGCCAAGGTGGGCGGGATCGATGACCGGGTGCTTCCCGCTCGCGTGGTCCTGATCGGACCGAAGCGCGTGCCGGGTGTGATCGGGGTGAAACCGGTCCACCTCCTGGACAAGGGGGAGCGGGACCGGGTGACCGAGAGCCGGCAGCTCACCATAGACGTGGGCGCCACGGGAAAAGCGGAAGCGGAGAAGCTCGCCCCGCGCGGCGAGTTCGCGGTGTTCGCCACGGAGTTCATCGCGCTCTCGGATCCATCCAGCGGATATCGGACCGTGCAGGGAAAGGCGTTCGACGACAGGGCCGGCTGCGCCATCCTTGTCGAATTGCTGCAGGAACGGTTTCCTTTCGACCTGGTGGCCGCGTTCACCGTCCAGGAAGAGGTCGGCCTGCGGGGAGCACGGGTGGCCGCCGGGGCGGAGAAACCGGACGCCGCGCTGGTGCTGGAATGCACGGGCGCCAACGAGGTGCCCACGACCCGGGACACAAGTCCGTCCACCAGGCTGGGCTCGGGACCGGCCATCACGCTCCGGGACACGAGCTTCATCTCGGACCCCCGGCTGGTGGAGCTGTTCAGGACTGCCGCGCGGGAGAAATCGATCCCGCACCAGTACAAGCAGCCGAATATCGGCGGCACTGACGCGGGAAGCATCCACCGCGCGCGCGACGGCGTGCCCTCCCTCACGCTGGCCGTGCCCGCGCGCTACATCCATTCCCCTTCCTCGATCCTCGACCTCACCGATTTCGAGAACACTGCCGCCCTTGCGCGGGAAGCGCTTCACCGGCTCCCCCGGGGCTTTGTCCCATGAGGAGACGCACGTGAAAGAGTTGATCAGGAGCCTCACCGAATGCTTCGGCCCGTCGGGACACGAGGAGGCTGTCCGCGCGCTGATCAGGCGCGAGCTCCCCCGCGGCGCGGAAACGCGCGTGGACGCGATGGGCAATCTCATCGTCCATCGCACGGGTGCCGCGGGCGGGCGGCGGATCATGCTCGCGGCGCACATGGACGAAATCGGGATCGTGGTCACGCACGTCGACCAGAAGGGATTCCTGAGGTTCGGGAACGTGGGCGGCGTTCTGTCCATGCCCCTCACCGGCGGGCGCGTCCGCTTTGCCCAGGGCATCACGGGGGTGATCGGCCTGGAAAAACTGGAGGATCCTTCCCGGGTCCCTTCCCTGGACAAGTTCTACATCGACGTCGGCGCGCCCGGCCCCGCCGACTGCCCCGTGCGCGTTGGAGACGTGGCATGTTTCAACAGGGACTTCGAGGAAGTGGGTGCACGGATCGTTGCCAAGGCGATGGACGACCGCATAGGGTGCGCCATTCTTCTGGAGGTGATGAAAGAGCTCGGCCGTTCGCCGCACGACCTGTATTTCGTCTTCACGGTGCAGGAAGAGGTCGGCGTGCGCGGCGCGGGCACCTCGGGCTATGGCGTGGAACCCGAGATCGCCCTGGCCGTGGACATCACCCTCACGGGAGACACCCCCGAATGCGCGCCCATGGCAGTGGCGCTGGGCAGCGGCCCGGCCATCAAGATCAAGGACAGCGGCATGCTCGCGCACACGGGCGTGAAGGACTGGCTGCTTCGCACCGCGGAGGCAGGCGGCATTCCCTGCCAGCGCGAGGTGCTGGTGCGGGGCACGACGGACGCGAGCGCCATCCAGGTCTCCCGTGCCGGGGTGCCGGCCGGCTGTGTGTCGATTCCCACCCGCTACGCTCACTCACCCTCGGAGATGGTGGACTACGGAGACGTGGAGGCGGTCGTACAGCTCCTGCTACGCGCCCTCGCGGAGCCCGTGGACATCGGGTAGCGGATCGTGGCACAGGAGACCGAGGGGCACCGGGGCCTGGATCCCCGGATTTTCGTCGCCATCGTTGAGGAAAGCCCCGCCTCGGTGGTCATCACCGATCCGCTGGGCAACATCGAGTACGTGAACGGGAAGTTCACGCGCCTCACCGGCTACAGCCGGGACGAGGTCATCGGGCGCAACCCCCGCCTGTTGAAGTCCGGCGTGCAGGGGCCCGAAGTCTACCGCGACCTCTGGAAGACGATCTGCGAGGGACGCGAATGGCGGGGAGAGCTTTGCAACCGAAAGAAGAATGGCGAGCTGTACTGGGAGCTCGCCGCCATCTCGGCCGTCCACGGCGCCGACGGCGCCATCGCCCACTACCTCGGGATCAAGGAGGACATCACCGACAGAAAGACAATGGAAGAGCTGCTTCGACAGGCCACCGCGGTTGCCGAGGCGGCCAACAGGGCGAAAAGCAGGTTCCTCGCGGACATGAGCCATGAGCTTCGCACGCCGCTGAACTCGATCCTCGGGTTCGGACAGCTCATGGAGCTGCAGGGCGCCGAGGGTCTCTCCGAGAAGCAGCGCGAGTACCTGCGCTGGATCCGTGAAGGCGGCGTGCATCTGCTGGACATGGTGAACGACGTCCTGGACCTTTCCAAGGTGGAAGCCGGGAAGGTGGAGCTGGAAAAATCCGACGTCGACCCCGGGCTTCTCATCCGGCGGGTCCTCACCACCGTGCGCACCCTCGCCGCGAAGAAGCACCTGCGCGTGGAGCTCTCCATCCCCGACAACCTGGGGGTCCTGGGCGCGGACGAGGTGCGGATCAAGCAGGTGCTCTACAACCTTCTTTCCAATGCCATCAAGTTCACCCCGAGTGAGAAGCGCATCGGGGTGGAGGCGCGCTCGGAAGCCGGCACCCTCGTGCTTCGAATCTGGGACGAAGGCATCGGCATCCCCCCGGGTGACCTCTCCCGGATCTTCGAACCGTACGCGCAGTCGCGTTCCAGGAGGAGCGGCGAAGGCACGGGGTTGGGATTGGCCATCGTGAAGCGCCTGGTGGAGCTGCACGAAGGCACCATCTCCGTGGAGACCACGGTGGACAAGGGCAGCAGCTTCACGGTACGCATTCCCGGCCTCCACCCGCCGGCTGCCGCCGCGGCAACCGGACCGGGATTGGGCCGCGACGCGCTCGCGTCGGAGGATATTCCCGACCTTGCGGGAAAAACGGCGCTGGTGGTCGACGACAACCCCGCGAACCGGATCCTGATGGAGCGGATCCTCGGCGCGTTCGGGTGCACCGTTCTCTCCGCGGCCAGCGGCGAAGAGGCCCTCCGCGTCGCGGACACATCGCCGTGCGATCTTGTCTTCATGGACATCCAGCTCCCCGGAATGAACGGGATCGAGGCAATGCGGAAACTCCGCGAGAGGGGCGCTCGCGGCCCGTTTGTCGCACTCACCGCCTTCGCCATGAAGGGCGACCCCGAGCGTTTCCTCGCCGAGGGGTTCGACGGGTTCATTGCGAAGCCCGTGCGCATTGCGGAAATCGTGTCCTTCCTGGAGGGTATCTGAATGAGGCGGGCGGGCGTCGGCATCATCGGGTACGGCTTCATGGGCAAGGTCCACGCCTTCGGCTACCGCGGCATTCCCTTCTACTATGACCCCCCGCCCCTGGAAGTCCGGCTGGTCGGGGTGGCTACGTCGTCCCCCGAGACCGCGGAAGCGGCACGGCTTCATGGAGGCTTCGAGGTCGGCACGTCCGACTGGCGCCGGCTCATCGAGCGCAAGGACATCGCCATCGTCGACATCTGCTCGCCCAATCCGCTGCACGCGGAACAGCTCAGGGCGGCCATGACAGCGGGCAAGCATATCTACTGTGACAAACCCCTCACCGTCACCATGGAGGAGGCCGAAGAAGTCCGGGTCGCAATGGCGGGATGGAAGGGCATCGGCCAGGTGGTGTTCCACAACAGGTTCTTCTCCGGCGTTCTGCGCGCAAAACAGCTCATCGACGAGGGGTTCCTCGGCACGCCGATCGGGTTCCGCGCGGTCTACCTGCACGGGGGCAGCGTCGACCCGTCGGTGCCGCTGAAGTGGAAGCTGCGCGCATCCGAGGGGGGCGGGGTCATCCGCGACCTGGGCTCGCACCTGCTGGACCTGGTGGACTGGCTGGCGGGCCCCATTGTGGAGATCCGTGCCGAGACCCGCATCCTCCATCCGACGCGTCCCGACGGCCGGGGCGGCGTACGGGAGGTCGACGCGGAGGACCAGGTGATCTTCACCGCGCGGCTGGCCGGCGGCGCGATAGGGACACTGGAAGCATCCAAGATCGCAACGGGCGCGGAAGACGACCTGAGAGTCGAGATCAACGGCACCCGGGGGGCGATCCGTTTCGACCTCATGCAGCCGGACTTCGTGGAGATGTTCTCCCTGTCAGATGCCGACATGCCGCTTGGCGGGACCCGGGGCTGGAAGAGAGTCGCCGCACTGAATCGTTACCCGGCCCCGGCGGGCTTCCCCTCGGCCCGGGCCACCTCGGGGTGGCTTCGGGGCCATGTCCATTGCCAGTACACATTCCTCCAGGCAGTTGCGGAGGGCCGGCAACCCGATCCCTCACTCGCACGCGGGATCGAAGTGCAGCGCCTCATGGAAAGTGCCGCGAAATCGGTGAAGACGGGCGCGTGGCAGAAGGTACCCAGAGGCGCATGACCGCTCAGCGATGCCGCTGAATGTGGCCCCTGGTGATCACTTGTCCTTCTTCAGGTCGCCTGGTTCGATCGCCCAGGTGAACTCCTTCTTGGCTTTCGGATCTATGGTCATGTTGAATTGATACTCGTCGTTGTTGTCATCCACGGCCATCAGGTTGTACTTCACCTTGTCCTTGCCCACCGCGAGCACGAAGCTGTGCGTGTCCCCATCCGCCACGGTGGTCTCCTCGTCCAGGAGGTCCACCCCCCAGGCATCCGAATCGCTCGGCGAGACGAAGAGGTACTGCACCTCGTGGCCGGTGTTGTTGTCGATGTGCACCGTGGCGAGGGCGAAATCCGGCGCCGCGGAGTTCAGGCTCCTGGAGGTGATCTTGACGCTGGCTTCGCTGCCGTCGGTCATCTGGAAATCGCGGACTTCGAACTTGTTCCCGTTGTCATCCGTGGCCATGATGTCGAACTTGAAGGACTTGTCGGGATAGTGCACGTAGTACCCGATGGTCGCCCCGTTCTTCAGGAAATAGTCGGCGCCGATGATGTCGGGCCCCCAGAACTGGCTGTCCCCGGGGGAAAGAAAAATCATCTCGATCTTCCCCCCCGTGGTGTTCTGGAACGTGATCTTGTTGAGCTCATCGGGGTTGAACGCAGACACAGACGCGGCGGAAACCGCGGCGAATAGCACGGCGGCCATCATGATCCTGCGCATCACTCAAGTATAGCGCGGCGCAAAAGCGGAAGCAACAAAACCAGCTCGGGCGCACTTCCCGGGCGGTCCGAGTCCGGCTACACTCCGCGGGATGCAGAAAAATTTCCTGTTCACCTCGGAATCCGTCAATGAGGGCCACCCCGACAAGGTCTGCGACCAGATCGCGGACGCCGTCCTGGACAGCCTGCTCGCCCAGGACCCCGGTTCCCGCGTCGCGGTGGAATGCATGATTTCCACCGGCAGTGTTCACGTGGCGGGTGAGGTCACGACGAGAGGGTATGCGGACGTGCAGAAAATCACCCGGGGAGTCCTCAGGGACGTGGGCTACAGCAACCCCGAGTTCGGCATCGACTGGCAGGACGCGGGCGTCTGGGTCTCCCTGCACGAGCAGAGCAGCGAGATCGCGGAAGGCGTGGGGGGCGGGCAAGGCCGCGCCCAGGGAGCGGGCGACCAGGGGATGATGTTCGGTTTCGCGTGTGACGAAACTCCCGAACTGATGCCCCTTCCCATCATGGTGGCGCACCGGTTGTGCATGCGCCTTGCCGAGGTGCGCCGGCAGCGCCTCATCCCCGACCTCGGACCGGACGGCAAGAGCCAGGTCACCGTGGAATACAAGGACGGAAAACCCGTCCGCATCGCATCCGTGGTCATTGCCCAGCAGCACGGCAGAAGCATTGTCGAAAGCAGGCTGCGCCGGGAGATCGTGGATTCGGTGATCAGGCCCGTCTGTGGAAGCCTGTTCGATGAGGGCACGCTCACGTACATCAACGCGGCGGGCACCTTCACCCTCGGCGGCCCCGAAGCAGACACGGGCGTCACGGGGAGGAAGGTGGTATCAGACAGCTACGGCGGTATGGCGCGCAACGGCGGGGGCGCCATCTCCGGCAAGGATCCCACGAAGGTCGATCGCTCGGGCGCGTACGTGGCACGCTGGATCGCGAAGAATATCGTGGCAGCCGGGCTGGCCCGGCGATGCGAGATCCAGCTCTCCTACGCCATCGGCGAGCCAAGTCCGACCAGTATCTTCATTGATGCTTTCGGCACCGCGCAACGGGACGAGTCGGCCCTGGAGACGCTCGTGCGCGCGATCTTTCCGCTCACGCCGTGCAAGATCATCACGGCCCTGGACCTCATGCGTCCCATCTACAGGAAGACGTCCGTGTTCGGCCAGTTCGGACGGCAGGACCCCGACTTCACGTGGGAGCGCACGGACAAGGTCGACGCGCTGAAGATGGAAGCGGGGCGGTAGGTGCCATCCCTTCCTGTCGGCCCGTTTCTCGCGGTGCTGTTCGATTTCGATGGAACGCTCACCCACCCCGATGCCCTGGACTTCCCCGCGCTCCGAAGCGCCATCGGATGCGCCCCTGGCACGCTGATCCTTGAATACATCGACTCACTCCCGACAGAGGAAGAGCGCATCGCCAGGAGAAATATCCTCGCCGATTTCGAAATGGCCGCCGCCCGGGCGTCGGTTCCGAACGATGGCGCGGAAGAGATGATCCGCATGCTCACGAGCCGCGGCATCGGCATCGGCATCATCACTCGAAACACGCGATCGTCGATCATGGAATCCCTGAAGAACTTCAGGTCCGTCTCCGAAAAAGATTTCCGGGTAATCGTCACCCGTGAGACCGAGGGCCGGCCCAAACCCCACCCGGACGGCGTGCTCAGCGCGGCACGACAGCTCGGCGTCGCCCCCCGGAACATGCTGGTGGTCGGAGATTTCGTGTTCGACATCGCAGCGGGAAAAGCCGCGGGAGCGCCGACCGTGCTGATCACCAACGGCCGCACCGCGCCGCAGGCGCGGATTCCCGGCACTTTGCCCGGCACCGCGTCGACGGAGCCGGCCGCCGACTTCACGATCAGGTCACTCGGGGAGCTTGCGGGGATACTGGGGCTTTAGTCACCCCTTTCCTTTCCCCTTGGCTGCGTATCTGCCAAGCTCTTCCAGCGGCATCTCGTAGACGAGGAAATCATCCTCCTGCTCCCAGCTTGCAAGGCCGCGGCTGATGCACCACCTCCTGAAGCGATCACCAGGCGGCACCATCCACTCGGTCTCGCAGATCTCACCCTCTTCGGCGCCCGTCCCCGGCGTCTGGATGAGGCCGCGGAATGCATCGTCGAGAAGTGTGCCGGCAGTGTCGTCGTCCGAGGCATCCAGGAAAACCACTTTCACCCCCG
>PMZS01000389.1 GCA_003170115.1 Spirochaetaceae bacterium | reverse complement strand
GGTCATCGACACGATCTACGGCGTCATGGACTCCGTGTTCGGCTGGAGCACCATGTGATCCGTGCACGCGGCGTCTGTTTTTCTTTCCCCGGCCGGGCCGTGCTCCAGGACCTCACGATCGACATCGAGGAGTCCCTCACCACCGTCATCGTCGGGAGGAGCGGGATCGGGAAGTCGGTGTTCCTGAAGTGCATCACCGGACTCCTGCGGCCTCAGGCGGGAAGCATCACCATCGACGGTGAGGAAGTCGTGGGGTCTCCCCGCGCGCAGCTCCGCACCATCCGTCGGCGGATCGGGATGCTTTTCCAGGAAGGAGCGCTTTTCGACTCGATGAGTGTCTACGAAAACGTCGCGTTCCCCCTGGTCTACCACTGGGCCGCCACTGGGAAGGAGATCGACCGGCGGGTCAGGGCATACCTCGACCTTGTCGGGATGCTCGAGTACGTGCACGCGATGCCCCAGGAGCTCTCCGGAGGGATGAAACGCAAGGTGGCCGTGGCTCGCGCCATGATCCTGGAGCCCCGGTACCTGCTGTATGACGAGCCGACGGCGGGATTGGACCCGGAGAGCGCCGCGGTTGTCGAATCCATGATGCGCCGACTCCAGCGGGAAGGTGCAATTACCTCCCTCGTGGTGACCCACGACATCGACCTGACGCGTTATATCGCCGACCGGATTGCGCTCATGGAGGAGGGGCGGATCAGCGCCCATGCAGGGCGTGAGGACGCATTCCAGGAGTCCTCCGCGATCTACGAACATTTCATCAAGAATCGAGAAAGGATCCGGTCAGAAAATGGCAGTCAAACCTAACAGGATCATCAGGGTCATCGTCATCATTGTCGTCGCACTCGCGGCGTCGCTCCTCCTGTACCTGCTGATCAACAATTTCCAGTTCACACGGGGCCGGACCGTGCGGGTCCATTTCTCTTCCATCGGGGACCTGAACAATGGCTCCACGGTCCGCCGGGCGGGAATCAAGGTGGGATCCGTCACCAGGATCGAGCCGGCAGACGACGAGAAGTCGGCCATCGTCACGATTACCTTCGAGGTCGGGAAAACGGTGCGCGCGGGAGACCAGTTCGCCCTCGTGTCCAAGGGCATCCTCGGAGACATGTACCTTGAGCAGAAGCCCGGCGCCAGGGAATCGCCCCTCGTGGAGGAAGGGCACCTCTACGAAGGCATACCGTCCTTCAACATCACCGACCTGCTGACAGGAGACACGATGGGGCTGGTGACAGACCTCGCGGGCAGCTTGAAAGGGATCGTGAGTATCCTGAAAAACAATGAGGGCACCCTGGACAGCTCACTGAAGGATATCGCCCACACCGCACAGAACGTGCGCATTGTCACGGACAGGGCGGTGGAGCTGACCCGCTCGGTGCCGGACATGACGCGGCAGATCACCTCCTCGGTCGACCAGCTGCAAGCCGCAGTGACGGATGCCGCCGTCACGACCAAGCGTCTGATAGCGAAGCTCGAAGGCAACCTCACGAGCAGCTCAGATGACCTTGCCGCCTCGATGAAAGCCCTCCGGAAGAGCAGCGAGGCCATCCAGGATTCCGTAGCCCAGCTCACGGCGCAGAACTCCGTCATCTCGAAGATGGGCTCGCCGGATACCGCGAAGAGCCTGGACGACACGGTGAAAAACCTGGAGCAGATTTCACGGGAGCTTCTCACGGTGACCAGGGATGCCCAGAAAATCGTCACCGGGATCGGCACGATCTTCGATCAGAAATAGAACGAGAACCTCGAAAACCGCGGGCCGCAGGACGGTCCGCGGTTTTTTTTGCCGAGCGCGGCCGGACTCTTGACAAGCCATACGTATACGTTTATGTTTCTAATCACATATCTCTTTACGCATACTTTCTGCAAAAGGGGGGCGCATGATCAGGCGCATCACTCTCATCGAGCCGAAAAACGATCACCTTCATATCTTTTCCAAGTTTGTGCTTCCGCGCCTCGGAAGCATACTGCTGGCAACGATCATGCGGGACCGGGGATATATCGCCGAATCCCTTTTCATGTCTCAGAAAGAGGTCATGGCACGCGATGTGGAAACGGATCTCGTGGGCATTTCCACGATTACCGCCACTGCGCCGAGCGCTTTCGCCCTGGCCGACTATTTCAGAAAAAGGGGCGTCCCCGTGGTGTTTGGCGGCCCGCACGTAAGCTTCGTGCCTGAGGAGGCGCTCGAACATGGCGACTTTTGCATAACGGGGGAAGGGGAAACGGGATTCCCCCTGCTCGTGGAGGCCTTGAATCATCATGCAGCACTCGCCGATGTGCCCGGACTCGTGTGGAAGGAAAACGGGGTTCTCCGCAGGAATCCCCCGGCCGCTCCCATCGAAGACCTGGACACCCTTCCCTTCCCCGATCTCGGCCTTCTGGACATGGGGCGCAGCCGGAAAATCGGCGTGCAGGGCGTTGGTCTTCCCACGGTCCCGATCCAGACTTCGCGCGGCTGTCCGTTTGACTGCNNTGCTCGGTGACCGGCATGTTCGGCCGTCACTACCGGCATCGCTCGACGGCCAGCGTTGTCGCGGAGCTTTCACACTATGACCCGAAAGCCTGCCTCCTCTTCTTTTATGACGACAATTTCGCGGCCAACCCCAGAAAGACCCGGGAATTGCTGAAGGAGATGATCCGGCTTCGTCTCGGGTTCCGCTGGTCCACCCAGGTGCGCAGCGACATTGCACGGGACCCGGAAATGCTCGATCTGATGGCGCAAGCGGGATGCACCACGTTGTACATCGGGTTCGAGTCCGTAGACCCGGCAGCGCTCAAGGAGATGAAAAAAAACCAGACCGTCGACGAGATCCGTCACGCAATCAGGGAAATCAGGAAGCGCCGGATTCACGTCCATGGCATGTTCGTCTTCGGCTTTGACTCCGACACGCCGGCCACCACCCGGGCAACGGTGAGCTTCGCACTGCATGAAAAGATAGAATCCGCGCAATTCCTCATTCTCACGCCTCTTCCAGGCTCGAGCTTCTACACGCAAATGCTCGCGGAGGGACGGCTCATCGACAGCGCGTGGGACACCTACGATGCGCATCACGTGAAGTTCATCCCCCGCGGTTTCACGCCATGGGAGCTGCAACGGGCGCAGATCGGCGCTCATGCCCGATTCTATTCGCCCTGGCATATTGCGGCGCGTCTCCTTCGCGGAAGTACGGGTGGATTCGTCGTCGGCTTGTACGCCAGTGCCCTGAACAGGCGGTGGCAAAGGCTCGAACGCGACTACCTTCGCCGGTTGCGGCTCCTGTTCCCCACACACGCGAGAGCGTGAGCAGCCGGAGTCCCGTATTCATCCTTCCGTCCCGGGGTATACTCTCCGGTGAAATGGACGCCGCTGCTGCGCTCAGGCGCGTGTTCCCGTGGCTCTCCCGAAAACGGCGGGTGTTCGCGCTTGTAGGGAAGAGCGGCACCGGCAAGAGCTTCAAGGCGCGCCA
>PMZS01000001.1 GCA_003170115.1 Spirochaetaceae bacterium | reverse complement strand
CCACACAGGAGGGGGCGGAAATCCCGCCCCCAGGCGCGTGGAATGAGATTAGTGATAGGCCATCAGGCCCCTCCTCTCACCAACATCCCTTTCCTCAGGATCATCGTACCATAGGCCATGTTCACAGTAGCAAGCTCTTTTTTCGGGGCCGAATGGAGCGCGGATATCCGCTCCGCGTATAGGTACAAAAGACGGGGACAGTACCGATCCGCGGAACGAGCGCATAGAGCCAACCTACGGCGCAAACAGCTACGAAATATGAAAGTATGCTATACTAATCACTATACTATCATCGGGAGGGGAGGAAGAGGGTGAAGCCTATGCTCGATCTGGAACGCAAGTATTACGCCGCGAACTCCAGTCGTTGGCTGAAGGAAGGCCCGGGGAAGTTTGTTCTCATCAAAGGAGAAGCTTTGATCGGCATTTACGACGATATGACGCAAGCCCTTGTTGCGGGCGCGACTAAGTTCGGCATGGAATCTTTTCTCGTAAGGGCTGTCGGGGAAACCGAGGAAGCCATAACGGTTCCCGCATTAACCTTGGGACTTTTGAGTGCCAATAATCAACGTACAGTTAGCGGGTGAGGGGAAAAATCCCGACGGGACCACCATCCCCCTTCCTCCGGCTTTCGGCCTCGTACAACGTGGCCCAATTCTCCAAGTTGTCGTGAGTCTCGAGCAGCAAATGGCGCAGCAGCTGTTGCAACAAGGAATACACGTTCCTGATCCAGTGCCAGGACTTGCGTTGATCGATACGGGCGCCACTACTACTTGCGTCGACGCGGAAGCCGCACAAAAACTTGGGCTCCCGGTTGTAAATGTTGTGAATATAGCTTCGGCGTCACACACCTCCAGCCAACACAACGTCTATCCGATTCATATTGCGGTCGCCGGCTCTCCTATCAGAATAAACGCGCCTAGGGCGGTTGGAGTGCCTTTGGCGGCCCAAGGTCTTCTCGTTCTGATCGGTCGCGACGTCCTTTCAGCCTGTATCCTTTTTTATAACGGAGCCATGGGTTCTTTTACGCTCTCAATGTGATGGCCCGAACCTGACAATCTGCCCTTATCACGCGCAAGAGAAAAACATTACCCCATGCGATGAATATCTGGTATAGTCCGACAATGTATGATACAAGAGTATCATAAGGCTGTATCTTTTATTGGGCAAATAAGAAGCCCCAAGTTAGCGGCTCGGGGCTTCTTTTCCGTTTTTGAATGGGTGGGTGAGGGGGCTTGAACCCCCAACCTCGCGACTGCAGATCGCTTGCGCTACCTACTTGCGCTACACCCACCATGTTTCCCCCATGGGCCGCTAACCCGTGGGAAAAACTGCGGGAGGCGGGATTCGAACCCGCGACCTGAACCTTTCGAGGGGTCCGTTCTCTCCGGTCTGAACTACTCCCGCTGTTTTAGCCCCGAGCCCAACACTCGGGGCTTTTTCATTTCCAAGAACCAAAAAAAAGACCGGGGAGGGTCAGAAAGGACAGACCGCTTCCCGCGTGCCTCCCCTTCTACATTGCCCTCCCCAGTCTATTTCCATCGTACACCTGGAAATGATCCGGTGTCAAGTGACCGTTTGACGACGCCACGGGGGGCATTTTCATGTGCTCTTTTCAAAGACCAAAAAAAAGAGGCGATCAAGCCGATCTGGCGGAGTAGACCGCGCTGGACCCGCGACCTCCTCCACACACAACGGCGAGACGACCTCCGTTACCTTTACGCTACCGGTCCGAACGACTCCTGTCAAGTGACGGGGTGTAGTCTCATATTTTAATTAGTAGCGGCTCTGCCAAAAAGTATGCTTCGAGCACCCCCTTAAGGATTTGAAGGCTTCAAAAGGCCCGTTGCCGAAAACCGCCCCTTGTACGCAGCGGCCCGCGCGGGGGATCGGATAGGTACAAAAGTCCAGGACAGTACCGCCACCCGCCGTTTCAAAGTCTATCGCTCCTCTTGGGCGGTTGGGGAACTTCTGAGATATGGCATTGACAATTTGTACATACAGGAATACTCTACAGCATGGAGTTCGAATGGGACCCCGACAAAAATGAGGCAAACATCGAAACTCATGGCGTCAGTTTTGAAAAGGCAACGGAGGCTTGGCTAGACCCGAAGAGGTTCGCGGCTGAGGACAAGAAACATAGCAAGAAAGAGAGGCGGTTTTTCCTTTTTGGCCGTGTCGACGGCGACGTGCTAACGGTTCGCTACACGCGGCGCGGGGAAAAGGTTCGGATCATAGGGGCTGGGTATTGGAGAGAGGGGAGATACAGATATGCGCAAAAGAATGCGAGAAGATAGGTACACGGATGCACCACCGGAAATCGCGGAGGCCATTATGTCTGCTGTTGAGATCGCGGACGATTTCCCTCCGCCTGAAGAGCTGCGGCGTCAGCTCAAAAAGTCAGTGACACTCCGCCTTGATCCCGATGTCTATCATTGGTTCAAAAAGCCCGGCAGCGGCTACCAGACGCGGATCAATGCGGTTCTGCGCGCATACATGAATAGCATTCAGACCAGAGAAACAAAAAGCAGTTCGTTTTCAAAGGTTGCCGCCAAGAAGCCCGCACGACCTACCACGAAACCGGTGACGGCTGTGTCGCATACTCGGCGTGCGGCGAAGAAAGCATCCCCCGCGAAGTCGCGATAGCTCGCTCCGAGGCGTCTTCGCGGTTCCCCGCCATATTGTCACGGGATAGAGGTAGGAGCCCGCAAAGTGATCTACGGGCAGATAGCGGTACGCCGGCTGTTTCGGGAAGATACGAGAGAGGCTATGGAAATGACGGTTCATCTGGATCTCGACTTCACGCAAGTCAAAAAACTCGTTGCCGGACTTTCGCAAAAGGAGAAGGAGACGCTTGCACGCTCCCTCGATGACCAGACACTTTTCGAACAGATGCAACGAGTTCAGCGCGAACTCAAAGACACTCCGATATCCATGGGGGAGATCACCACGGAGGTGAAAGCGGTCCGGAAGACTCGGGCTGCTCGTGCGCACACTCATTGATACGAATTTTTTGATCAGCTTCTGTCCCCTTGCGGTATGATGCCGCGAGGGGGGCGACCGGAAATCAAAACGCTGCCAACAAAACAATGTTCGCCCTTGACGCAAACGCGCACTGGTTGTAGTATTCGACAATACGGTGCGGCCAAATGGCCACAGGGACCCTTGGAAAGACGGAAGCCGCATCAGTAGCCCGATGCCAACCGAAAACGGAGGCGATGGGAAGATAGCAGAGTGTGCATGATATGCATGCACCGCTATTTTCTCGTCGCCTTTTTTCTTGCGCCCAAAGGAGGCAGGAAGATTCTGGCCATGCAACGACAAAACTCTCAGCCACCAACGAGCCGAAGTGGTAAGTGTTGCAAGATACACGCCGGCATTGTATGCTGTGCGGCGACTCTGGGAGGGGTCAAGCCTATAGGGAAATCCTAACCGAATGACACGCGCTGTTCGTTGAACAGCCTAACAATGCAAAGACCCCGCGTCTTGCGGGGTCCTGCTTGCGCTCCGGAGGGAGCGCTATGGTTCGAATGTGGTAATCCGAATCATAGCACAAGCCTTCCGGAGCGTCAAGCGAAAAGTCAGCGCTCGAAATTTGTCCCGAGCGCCACGCCTCTGGAGGGGACCATGCAAAGTGATTCCGTCGGAGTGGAGCGTCGGCGTCTGCCGTTCACGCTCATCGAGAACATCATCCTCGAGGACCTGGAGCTCGGACCAGTCGAGGTCCTGGTCTACATCGCCCTGGCCAAGCATGCAGACACTGAAGGCATCTGCTGGCCATCCTTGGCCACCATTGCAAGACTCGCCCGCGTATGTCGATCTAGTGTTGCCCAGGCGATCAAGCGCCTAGAGGCCCGTGGATACCTGCAGCGCACCGCACGGTTCCGTCCTGATGGAGGGGTAACATCCAACGTGTACAAGCTCATACCTATGGAGGTGAAAGCCTATCCAGTAGCCCAGGCGGACCCCCCCCGTCCACGTGGTGCACCGGCCCCCGTCCAGCAGGTGGACACGAACTATATCCAATCTGAACTAGAACCAATAAAAGAGAGAGAGGAGCGCGCACCGGCCCGCGGCACAAGATCCCTCCCAGATCACGAAGCTGCCCCGGAGCCCTCTTCTCTCTCATCTCTTTTGGCCCACCTCAAGCAAGACGCTAAGGCCCGAACCTGTCCCATCGTGATAAGCAAGGACTGGAGGGAGGGCATCGGGGAATTGGTGAGGAGCGGGATCCCCGAAGAGGAGCTGCTGCAGGCCTTCCAAGCATGCATCGAAACTGCCCCCGATCGGGTGACGTTCTTCCCGTGTGACTTTCTGAAATGGCGTAAGGTCTGGCGAGACCGAGCTGTGAAGGTTCGTCAAAAGTATCAAGAGAAAGCGGACGGGGAGGAACGGGAGAGCGAGCTGGCTATGGAGCGAGAGCGGATTTTGCGTGAGCGGGAGGATCCTATGGCGGCGGCAGAGATCGAGTCTGCGATAGCGCGGTTGCCGTGGAGACGGTGAACCTTTCAAGGCCACCGGCGCGGGCGGTCACTCGATTTGGTGAGAGGTCTTCTGGCATTCTCAATCTCTGACTTTGTCCTGGGTGGGGAGGGGCTGTATTCATGAAGGTGCTTTCGGCGATCAGGAAAGAGAACGAAAAGTGGGTGTTCGATTACCTTGCGGACACCGACCCGAGCGGTGAGCTGCAGAGAGCAGGCGCGATCCTTTCCGACCACCATGGCGGGGATGTACGGCCTGGTTCTGGATGGCACAAGGTGGAGTATCGTGGCTTCGCTTCCACACGGCTCAACAGCGAGGCGGCGCTGACAGTGATTCAAGCCCGTCTCCTGGGTTGGGGCTGGAGCTTGAGGCCCAAGGTTGACCAGTGAGCATTCACCCGCGGGAAAGACGGCAAAAGGACGTGCGTGGAGGGCCTGCAACGAACGCGGGGAAGCGCTGCCGTATCTTTTCACGTCCATCCCTCAGATCAACGATCGAAGGGCGCGCACGCGATGGCTTCGCGGCTTTCTGGGCCGCTTCGCCCCCACCGCAGGCAGGGCAAGGTGGGAGCGGACCTGGGTGGGGCGGCCAAGCGCCACAACCAGGCTCTTCGGGGGTCCAGGGGGGCACCACCTGGCGAACGGGTCACATTTTTGAGAAGCGAAGCGGAGCAAAAATTGACGTAGTGAGTACAAATCAACGCTTTCGGTTGATTTGCCGCCCCGCCCGCTCTATACTTCCTAGCCGTGGGTGAAGGGAATCGCTACTGCATCCTGCGGGTCGAGAAGATTCGGGGGGCGGGGCGTCTTAAGACCGTGGCTGATCACTGCTTGAGATCCCGGGAGACGCCAAATGCCGACTCTGCGCGTCTTAAAGACAACACTGTCATCGTCGGGGTCACCTCCGAGCAGGTCATGGCCTCTTCACGCGAACGGTTCAAGACAATTCCCAGGAAGATCCGAAAGGACGCGGTGCTCGCCGTGGAGTACTTCGTAGGCTGCTCCAAGGGCGTTCTTTCCGAGGCCAAGGAGACTGCCTACTGCAGGCAGGCCCTCGAATGGATCAAGGCACGCCACGGAAAGGAGAACCTGGTGCAGGCCACCATTCATCGTGACGAGGGCACCAACACCCACCTGCACGCCGTGGTCATCCCCATCGTCGAGATGGAGCGAAAGACCAAGCACCAGGTGCACCGCGAGCCTGCCCTTAGGGCGGCATACTTCTTCGACGGATCGGAGAAGCTCTCCAAGATGCAGACTCACTTCGCCGAGCGCGTGGGAAAACCCTTCGCACTTGAGCGAGGCATCCAGGGATCCAAGGCGCGCCATGAGCGGGTGAGCCGGTTCTACGGCGCCATGGACGCCCCCGTCGCCGAGCTGCCCACCCCAACATATACCGAGCACAAGGTGCTCAGAGACGCCAACGAGGAGATCAAGGCCAACATCATCGACGACCGCGAACGCATCGCGCCTGTCATCGCTCAGCTGCAGGACCAGGCGCGTATGGCCAAGGCGCAGAGCAAGAAGATCGAAGACCTCCGCCAGGCCTTCCGCCAGAAGGACCGCCAGATCGGGGAGCTGCAGCGGGAGGTCAAACAGCTACACGAAGAGCTCACCAAAGCCCAGCAGTGGATCCAGAGAGCTCAGGAGGCGGTCATCACGGGTGGACAGAAGTTCAAGGACTGGTGTGAAGGGGTCCTTGCGGCCTACAGGGCTTGGAGGGAGCAGAAGGAGAAGCAGCGCAGGGAGCGGGGCATCGAGCGCTGAGGGGTGGTACGGGGACACGGCAGGGCCTGGAAAAGTCATACCACGGCCTGCCACGGAACGAGCGGTGATGCGTTTTCAATCTGAGCGCTCCACCAGAGGTGCTTGTTTCTGCCGCTTCCTTCGCCTGTACTACTATTACCCCCCCCCAGGTGGCACCTTCCCCGGAACTTGCACAAGGCATCAACTGTTCGACGCCTCGGGTTCCTCAATTGCGATGTTCTGGTCATCCCTTGCTCTTCATCCGGGCGTCGGGGCCGTCGTGTCCAGAAGACCCCGCTTCACTTGGCGCTGCCTCCGTCTTCTTACCTACTCCGTATATATCCTTCACGTGTTGAGAAGCGCTGAAGTAGATGAAGAGGATCACCGCCCAAACCAACGATCTGACGGTATACACGTCCGTGACGCCCAAGATGAGATCCACCAGATCAAGGGCGAACATCACGGCCAGGTAGATCTTCACTTGCCGCACGGCATGGGGCTTTTTCAACCAGAGCCGAACGCCAACAACGATGGAGTAAGCGACAAGGGCTGCAGTCACTGCGGCGTTGATAATCACGTCAATCGGAGGGTGGGTTAGCGCGAAGACCACTACTAAAGCGATATTCAGGACCGGGGTGCCAACTGTTATGCCAAGCACAAACAACGTGAGCCATCCCCCGCCGAGGCCCCTTGAGTTTTCCTTTAGCCCTTGCAGTTTCGTGGGAGCAGGAACACTTCTTTCCATGTCCCCTGTCGTTAGCTCGTGGATATGTTTCGGGTTCATCCTTTTTTCCTCTTTCGTGCCAGTCTACCATGCCCGACAGAAAACGTGCTCGCTGGCGGGCCGTGGCGCGATCCGCCGAGGGGCTGCCGTATACTTGTATCCCCCCCGGAGAGCCACGCCGAACACCACGCCGACAGTCACGCCTTCGGTTTCGTGAGTTCGGTCCTCTCCACCTTTTCCTCTATCCCTTGCAGATAGATTTCCCGCACCTGGTTCCGTGTCTCCTCGATCATTTTCTCAATCCTTTTGAGTCTCTCAAACGCGACAAGCATCCCGAACCAAATTGTCAGAAACACAGCCGCGCCCAGGATCCAATAGAAAGCCATATCGTCCTCCCTCCTCACCGCAGCCCCTCATCGGCCCTCGGCGAGGCTGTCCAGTATCGCCAGCGCCTCCTTGAGCCCGTCGTACCGTCCAGAGTTGAACGCCTCGATAGGCTTGCCCTTGTCGATTTCGTAGGTGCCCCGGGCGTTGTTGAACGCCATGACAAGCCGCTCCCTCAGTTTCTCATAGTCGATGCTCATGCCTTCCTCCTCTCGAATCGCCAGCTCAGGATCTTACACAAGTGTGAAAATGTAACGGTCGCTGTGTTAGGCCCAATATGAACTGATGACCAGTTTTTAGCTATGAAGCTCCTGGAAACAAAAGGGCCTGAGAAGAACATCGCGTGCGAAGCACGCCCTCGCTCTTCCCAGGCCGGCAGCACAGATGCGTGTGGGACGATACACCCCACGACGGAGGCCGTCAACGGCGGAGGGGGAGGGCGGAATAAACTCGAACGATATTTTACATTCTATAGAGGACCGGCCAAGGAATGTAATTGGCTCCTGCGACAACAAGGTGTTGTCAGGAAAAACGGTGGAGGCACGCGGAACTCCCTTGACGGGTTCCGGACTGCTTCGTGGAGGGCCGTAGGCGAACGCGGCGGGGTCCTGCCGTATGAGATTGCATCCCCCTTTTCGGGGGCGTGATAGAATGTCCGCTATAGTCATTTGTTTACGCAGAAAGGTGAGAAATGGAAGTAGTAGCTTTTATAGTTCTCGCCCTCGTTGGCGTGATAGTAGCACGCACTATGTATAGGCGCGGGCAGCTTAACGCCTTCACGCAATCCTACACCGCGCTGTTGAAGGGCGCGATTGAGTTCGGCGATTCAATCTATGAGTTCTGCGTGAAGAGGCAGGACATCAACGTCCTGTCTTTCACCACCGCTGTGGGCAAGCTGGACAACCTAATGAAGGTGGTTGCCTCTTGGCATGACTTCTATCAATCCAGCGGAATTACCGGGAGGCTGAGTTCCCTTGAAGAGGAGTGCACCTCAAAGTTGAGACGCGCCGATTCTCTTCTGGGAATGATTGGAGACGAATGCAATTATACCTTACACAAGAATGGGGACAACGCTGAGTTCTGGAAGAGGGTAGACGGATACATTCTGAAGCTGGATTCCTTTCTCAGGAATCCCACAGAACCTCAGACGCTTGTACTCAGTCTCGACGACAAGAACTAGTTCCATGGTGCCGGAGGCGGTTGGTTTGCATGAAGGCTGGCGGGAACCGTCAAATGTCTGGGGCATGTACTGTGTGGAAGTTATGTACCTATCGAAAATCGTCTGCGGAGGGGCTTTACAGACAAACTACCCTATGGTATACTAATACCTTAAGGGAGTATTGATATGGCCATACTTCGGATCGAGAAGTTCCCAGACGACCTATACCGCGAGCTCAAAATCAAGGCGGCTACGGAGGGGACCACAGTCAAGGCGATCGTGATCGGAGCGGCGGAGAAGGCTGTCGGACGGAAGGCGGCGGCGAAATGAGTAACGTCGCGCTTCGGGAGGCCGGGGCGGATCCCTTCTTCGCTCCGCGTGTCGTTCGGCACGACTCGGTACTCGACGCGATGCGGGCGCACCGCGCGGATGCGTATAACGGCCATATCAGGGACTTTATCGCCTTCGCCGAGGAGCGCGGCGGCCCCGTCGACTTCGA
This sequence comes from Spirochaetaceae bacterium, assembly GCA_003170115.1. Taxonomy (GTDB): domain Bacteria; phylum Spirochaetota; class Spirochaetia; order SZUA-6; family Fen-1364; genus Fen-1364. Next base: position 3,253 of record PMZS01000001.1, on the reverse strand, counting down.
AACGGTGCGTGGCTACTTCCTGGCGCTGAATGAGCGGCCCTTCGCGAACGGAACCAAGGCGATACGCCGTACGGCAGTCAAAGCCCGACTCCGCGTGGCCATCGACGGGCTGACGGATCGCGGCGCGATGGACTTTAACGAGGCGGCGGCCTTCCGCGAGGCTATGGGGCGGCTTGATCGCGAAGTGCCAGCGCCGAAGATTCAGGCGGCCCCGATCGGAGCGGACAAGATCCTCCGGCGGGACGAGTACGATCGTCTTCTCGCGGCAGCGTCGCGACGCGACGGGCTTGTCCTTTCCTTCCTCTGGGCGACGGGCTGTCGGGTCTCGGAGCTCACGGGGGCGCGTATCGATCGGTGCGAGGTCAAGGGGCGGACAGCCCACATCCCCGTGGTCGGCAAGGGCAACAAGGAGCGGACGCTACGGATCCGCGCGAGTCTTTACGATGCGATCCGCGCGGAGTTCCACGGAGCCGTGTACCTTTTCGAGACGTCGGGCGGCCGGCCGTTCAGCCGCATCTACGTCAGCGAGCGGGTCCACAAGCTCGCGCGGGAGGTCCTCGGGCGGCGGCTCGGGGCGCACTCTCTACGGCATAGCTTCGCAACCAGGCAGATACGACGGACGGGCAAGATCGAAGGGGTATCCGCGTACCTCGGCCATAGCTCGCCGTCGATCACGATGGCGTTCTACTGCCATGAGCGCCTCGAGGACGACGAGCTTTTCGACCCCGAGGACGGGGAATAAGGGAGTAAGGTAAAATGCCAGACACCGCCCTTGTCTGCACCTCTGGCCACGTGGCGAACTGGCACAGCGGGACGCAGACCCAACTCAACGTCCCCTTCTGCGAGAAGTGCGGGAAGGAGACGATCTCCAAATGCCCAAAGTGCCAGGCGGATATTCGAGGGGCTCCCAATAGATTCAACCCCGCCGAAAGCACCCCTCCTCCGTCGTTTTGCGCCTCGTGTGGCGCACCGTTCCCCTGGACGACCGCAAGGATCCTGGCGGCCAAGGAGCTCGCCGACCTGCGGGACGAGATCGCCGAGGCAGACAAGCCGATCATGAAAACTACGATCGACGACCTTGTAGGCGATACGGTCCGTACACCGATTGGAATTACCAACTTTCAACGCATCATGGGAAAGGCGGGACCAGTGGTCCGTAAACTGTTCGTGGATTGCCTTGCTGGCATTGTCAGCGAGGCAGTCGCAAAGGCGCTGGTTCGCTGATATGTACAAAAGCGAACGACCGTACCGAGGGCGATCGTGATCGGGCCCGCTCCGCTCTGCGCCATTTGCGCGCGGGCGGTCTGGCTGGAGGGCGGTCCCACTTGTTCCGCGTTCTCCGCGGGGATCCCCGCGGAGATCCTCGAGGGAGGATTCGATCACCGCCAAGCCTTCCCGGGCGACAAGGGGATCAGATTCGAGCTCGAGACGGGGCGGGAGGCGCTTCTCGCGCGTTGGGTGTTCCCTCCGAATCGGGAGGGTAAAAAGTATACGGCAAGGGATTTGATCATTCGTCCACGGCCCGCCACGCGCGGCATGGTTCGGTATATCATCGGGTGGGGGAGGGGAACGTGAGAAAAATAGCGGTTGCGAACAGAAAAGGCGGCGTCGGGAAGACGACGAGCGCGGTACACCTAGCGGCAGGGCTGGCCCTCGCGGGCCGAAAGGTTCTGCTCATCGACACGGACGCGCAGGGACACACGGCGCGGCTCCTCGGACTGAAACCCGAGAAGGGGCTCGCGGACCTGATGGAGGGCCGGGGCGCCCCCTCGGGGGCGATTGTGCAAGCACGTCCGGGACTCGACCTGTTAGCAGGGGGGAAGGCGCTGGCAGGAGTCAATCGGCTGATCGCCCGCGAGAGCATCCGACCCGAGGAGCAACTCTCTAAGGCGCTCGCCGAGCTCGAGGGGAAGTATGAATACGTCGTCGTTGACACCAGCCCGTCGTTTTCCGAGCTCGGGACGAACGTTCTGTTTTATGCGACGGAGGCGATTGTCCCCGTGAGCATGGAGGTCCTCGCGGCGGAAGGCCTGGTCTCCTTCTCGGAGGAGATCCGCCACGTTCAGGAGTACCACGCCTTGGCGGTGCGCTGGATCCTCCCGACGTTCGTCGACATGAGGACGCGCGCCAAGACGGAGCAGATTCTCGACGGTCTACGCGGGAAATACGGCGAGCTGGTGACGTTCCCCGTGCACTATTCCTCGGCGCTCTCGGAGGCCTCGGCCTGGGGGAAAACGATATGGGAGTACAAGGCGAGGGACCGGGCGGCGGAGGATTACGCGAAGATCGCGGGGGCCGTGGCGTGAAGCGGAAGGTGCCCGCGGACTTCATGGACAAGTTTCTCAGCGGAAAGCCATCGGAAGGCCCGCAGAGTACCCTTCAAGGGCCCTTGGAGACTCCGTCAGAGGCCCGTCAAGGGCCCGCAGAGGGCCCGCTCGTACAGGGCAAGCTCTGGCTCTCCGCCGAGACGTGGGAAGCCCTCGAGCGGCACTTCTCGGCCTCGAGGACCCCCGTTTCGACCGGGCTCCGCGGCTGGATCGTCGAGCGGATGGAGCGCGAGGGGCTGCGTTGAACTAACGATACGAGGCACGCAGTACGTGGAGGGACGACGATGAAGATTTTCCCCGGTATCTGCCGGACCGCAAGAAAGGACATGAAGGAATTATTTCTGGCTTTCGATCGGCTTGATAGGGAATCACCCGGAAGAACGGGGTTCTATATCATGAGGAATAAAATTCGTGCTTCTCTCAAGAAGAAAAACAAGAAGAAATTGGTCGCCGAGTTCGCCGATTACACGAAGGAATCGTTTAGCTTCGACGGCATGGCTTATTCCTACATGCTACAGGCCTGCTTGACGACTCTGACGTCTGACCCATTTCCTCAATTTAATCTGATGGGAGGGGAACTGCTGGCTAATTTCGATTGGGCAAGTGACAAGCTGGTTGAAATGGGGAAGCTCGATGCCCACGAAGTCGAGGGTGCTAAGAAACGACTACGCGAGATGATCAATTGGGAACAACTACGAGGGATGATCAATTGGCGGTGAAGTGCGTTTTTCGCGTTATATCTGCCTATAGTAACGCGCGGAGATCCGCCTCAGAGGTCCACACAGGAGGGGGCGGAAATCCCGCCCCCAGGCGCGTGGAATGAGATTAGTGATAGGCCATCAGGCCCCTCCTCTCACCAACATCCCTTTCCTCAGGATCATCGTACCATAGGCCATGTTCACAGTAGCAAGCTCTTTTTTCGGGGC
>PMZS01000310.1 GCA_003170115.1 Spirochaetaceae bacterium | reverse complement strand
AGCCCGACGGCCAGGTGATGTTCATCTTCCTTCTGTCCATGGCGGCCGCCGAGGTGGCGGTGGGGCTCGCGCTCCTGCTTCTGCACTTCGGCAGGAGAAAGACGCTGGACGCTGACGCGATGAGAACGGGCGCGGATGTCTCCGGGGGGGAAAACTGAAATGTTGAGCTGGACCTGGTGCATTCCCGCGCTCCCCCTTGCCGGGTTTCTCCTGCTGGCGATTTTCGGCGGCAGATTCCCGAAGGGCGCAACCGCCGCGGTCGGCGCCGGGTCCATTGGACTTTCCTTCGTCGCCGCGACGGCGGCGAGTGCGATATTCATGGTCTCCCCGCCCGGGGGAGGTTCTTTTACGCTCGTGCTCTGGCAGTGGATCACGGTGGGAGGGTTCTCACCGAGCCTCTCCTTCACTCTCGATGCCCTCTCGGTGGTGATGATCCTCGTCGTGACGGGGGTGGGATTCCTCATCCACCTGTACTCCACGCGCTTCATGGCCGACGAGGAAGGATACAGCCGATTCTTTGCCTACATGAACCTTTTCGTGGGCTCCATGCTGATCCTCGTGCTTGCCGGCAATCTACTGTTACTTTATCTGGGATGGGAAGGCGTGGGCCTGTGCAGCTTCCTCCTGATCGGCTTCTGGTACAAGGATCCGGAAAACGGGCGTTCGGCGCGCAAGGCATTCATCGTCACGCGCATCGGGGACGTGTCCCTCGCGGTGGGGCTGTTCCTCATCGCCACAACCCTTGGCACGCTCGACATCAGGGAGATCGCCCAGAAAGCGACATCACAGTGGCAGACCGGCTCCACGCTGGCCGTTGCCGTAGCCGCGCTGCTCCTGGGCGGGGCCGTGGGCAAGTCGGCCCAGCTCCCCCTGCAGACGTGGCTTCCCGATGCCATGGCGGGACCTTCTCCCGTGAGCGCGCTCATCCATGCCGCCACCATGGTGACGGCCGGCGTCTACCTCATCGCCCGCACCAATGCGCTGTTCACACTCGCGCCCCCGGTCCAGCTCGCGGTGGGGATCATCGGCGCGGCAGGCGTCCTGGTCGCAGGGCTGAGCGCGCTCACCCAGCGGAACATCAAGCGGGTGCTCGCCTACTCCACCATGAGCCAGCTCGGCTACATGTTCCTCGCCCTGGGAATCGGGGCATGGTCGGGCGCGATCTTTCACCTCGTGACGCACGCCTTCTTCAAGTCCCTGCTCTTCCTCGGCGCCGGCGTGGTCATCCTCGCCTTGAACCACGAGCACGACATCTACGCCATGGGCGGGATGGCCAGGAAGTCCCCGTTCACGTTCTGGATGTTCCTCATCGCGGCATTCGCGCTCACGGCGCTCCCGCCGACCACGGCAGGCTTCGCCAGCAAGGACCTGATCCTGGCCCTGGCATGGCAGTCAGGAAGCGCCGGCCGGGTCTTCTGGGCCCTCGGGCTCGCGGGAGTCTTTGTCACTTCGGTGTACATCTTCCGGCTGGTGTTCATCGTGTTCGCGGGAAACCCGCGCACGGCGGTCGCCGAGGGCGCGCACGGGGGGGGCGGGCACGCGGCGGGACGGGACGGAATGCAGGCCGGGGCTGCCATGGGAATCCCGCTGGCCATACTTGCGGCACTCTGCCTTGCGGGAGGCTTCCTCAGCCTTCCGCACGATCTCGGCGGAACTCCATATCTCCTCAACTTCCTCCACACCGCGCTGCCGGCGGAAACCATGCCCGAGACCCCGCTGCGCACGGAGTGGACACTCCAGCTGGTCTCCGAAGCGGCCTCTGTCCTCGGCATCCCCGTCGCGTGGCTCGTCTACCGCCGCAGCCGAAGAGTTGCCGCGGTGGCGGCACGGCCAGCCGCCATCGTGCGGTTCCTCCAGGGGGGATGGGGATTCGACTGGCTGTATGACCGGCTGTTCGTACGGCCATTCGTGTGGCTGTCGAGGATCAACAGGCGGGACGTGGTGGACCGGATCTCAGACGGAGTGGGAGGGCTGTTCATGCTCCTGTCACGGGCATTCCGCTGGACGCAGAACGGGCGAGTGCGATGGTACGCGGCCGGCCTTGCGGCAGGCGCCGCACTGATCGTCGCCGCGGTGGTGCTGCTATGATGGCGGTCGCCGGAGGTGGCATTTTGCTCGCGCTGTTCATCTTCGTTCCCCTGGTGCTCGGTCTCGCCGGCTGGGTGCTCGGGCGCCGGCAGGCGGGGTTCTCCCGGTGGCTCACCCTCGCGGCGAACCTCTTCAACCTGTGCCTCGCGGCCGTCCTCTGGCTCGGGGCCGCGGGAGCAACGCACTTCCCCGGCCTTGCAGCGCCCGGAGCAGGTTCACCCTGGCTGGCCGAGCTCCACGTGCCCTGGATACCGGGGCTGGGGGTCTCCTTCTCCCTGGGTCTGGACGGGCTCAGTCTCACCATGCTGGGTCTCACCGCACTGCTGGGCGCCATGGCGGTGCTCTCCGCGTGGACGGGGATCACAAAAAGGGTGGCCTTCTTCTACTTCAACATCTCCCTCGTCCTTGCCGGCATCAACGGCGTGTTCCTCGCCACCGATCTGTTCCTGTTCGTCTTTTTCTGGGAGCTCATGCTCGTGCCGATGTATTTCCTCATCGACATCTGGGGGCACGAGAACCGGCACAAGGCCGCGGTGAAGTTTTTCCTCTTCACACAGGTCGGCGGCCTTCTGATGCTGGTGGCAATCATCGCCCTGGCCGTGCTTCATTCCATGGCCACGGGCGCCTGGACGTTCGCGCTGCGGGACCTCATGGGGACCGTCGTGTCCCCCGTGATCGGCATGCTCCTGATGCTCGGATTCTTTGCCGCGTTCGCGGTGAAGCTCCCCGCTTTCCCGCTGCACACCTGGCTGCCGGACGCGCACACCGAGGCTCCGACGGCGGGAAGCGTGATCCTTGCCGGGCTTCTCCTGAAGACGGGCGGATACGGGCTGATCCGATTCGCCGTCCCGCTGTTTCCCGCCGCCTCGCGCGCATTCGCCCCGGTGGCCATCGGGCTGGCCGTCGCGGGAATCGTCTATGGCGGCATCATGGCGTACAGCCAGAAAGACATGAAACGGGTGGTGGCCTACACGAGCGTGAGCCACCTCGGGTTCGTGCTCCTCGGCATATACGCCTTCACTCCGCAGGCCCTGTCGGGCGCCGTGCTGCAGATGGTGAGCCACGGGATCAGCACGGGGGCCCTCTTCGTCCTGGTCGGCGCCCTCCAGGACAGGATTCACACGCGGGACCTCGATCGCATGGGCGGGCTCTGGGCCCAGGTCCCGAGGATGGGTGCGGCCGCGCTCGTGCTCTGCATGGCGCTGGTAGGGCTGCCGGGCCTTGTGAATTTCGTCTCCGAGTTCCTGGTGCTCGTCGGGACCTGGCAGGTCAGCCCAGTCGCCACGATCCTCGCCGGCCTCGGCCTCGTCATCGCCACGGTGTACGCGCTGCGCCTCTTCCAGACCGCCTTCCACGGCGTGCCGCGTGAGACGTGGACGCTTGCCGACCTTTCCGCGCGGGAGACGGGAACTCTCTTTCTGGCCATCGCGCTGCTCGTGCTCTTCGGGCTGTACCCGATGCCCATCCTGCACATGGTCGAGCAGTCGGTCAGCGGCGTATTGGCCGTGATCGCAGCAGGGGGTGGCGCATGAGCACTGCGGATTTCCTCGGCATCGTTCCCCTGGCGATCCTCGCCGGCAGCGCCTTGCTGGTGCTCTTTGCGTCGGCCTTCACGCGAAAGCTGCTGGTCTCCTTCGTGATCACGCTGGCTGCCCTGGCGGCGGCAATCATGTGCTCGGGGCTGGCCGCCGCGCGTCTGCCCTTCTCTGTTGCAGGGCTGCTTTCGTTCGATCGTTTCGTGCTCTTCGGCTTCATCCTGATCCTGGGCGGCACGTTCTTCGCGGCCATCAGCTCCTGGGCGGCCCTGCGCGGCCGCATCGAGGAAGGGGGCGACTTTTTCTTCCTGTTCCTCCTTTCGGCGCTCGGGGCCTGCATCCTGGCCGCCTCCAGCGCGTTTGCCTCGTTCTTCCTCGGCCTGGAGCTCATGAGCGTTTCCCTGTTCGCCCTCATCGGCTGGCGGCGGGAACGGGGCATCGGCACGGAGGCTGCCATCAAGTACCTGGTC
>PMZS01000278.1 GCA_003170115.1 Spirochaetaceae bacterium | reverse complement strand
ATATGCGCCTTGCCGCCGATCTGACGGATCAGATCGCCCAGCTTGCCGCTCAATCTGTCCAGCATTCTTGTCCGTTCTTCCGGGGGCTAACCTAATTGTAAGACAGGCATATATATACCGAGCTTCCGGGCCGATGTCAAGGAGCTCGCGGGGGCTTGTACAGGTATCGGGGGTCCGCGGTCACGTAGGCGCCGGACACGATGCGCATGATCGCCACGGGAAGGAATGCAGGCTTGTGCGTCTTCCTGTCCATGTCGAACGGCCCCTGGAGCGCGCGGAACGCGNNGGCGGCGAGGCGGGACGGTGGGTCTTTCTGTCCATGGTGAACTCGCCCTGAAGCGCCGGGACGCCCGTCAGGACCTCCAGCGCATCACGCACTTTGGACGGGCTGGAGGTCCCTGCCCTGCGAACGGCCGCAATCACCAGTCCCGCCGCGTCCCAGCCGGGGACCACGGCAGGGCGCGGCGCTTCCCCGAACCTGGAGACGAAGGACGGAGCAATCTCGGCAAGACCCGGATCGTCGGGCGAGACGGACATTGAGAACCAGGCGTTGTTACCGGCATCGCCAAAGGCGGATTCGGCATCGCCGGCCTGAGCCGCAAGCGGAGCGTACCAGGCCTGGTTGCCCAGCAGGACCACCTGCGGAAGGTCTGCGCGGATGCCCTTCGCTGCCGCCGCATTCTTCTCCGTGGAAGCGCAGACATAGACCGCATCGATTCCCGCTTCACGGAGTGTTTGCAGCGGAGCCGCCAGGTCGCCCTCCGGCAACGGCACCGAGGCGGCGACGATTCGGCCCGAGCTGCGTACCACGCTTTCGAATGAACGCGCCTGCATGACCGAGACTGGATTCGCTGGATCGTAGAGCGTCGCATACCGCCTCAACATGAAGTGCTCCACGGCGTAGTGCGCGAAGGAGGCGCCCGACTGGGTTGCGGACGGCTGGAGGAGAAATGCAAACTGGCGGACAGGCCCCGCCGGCTCAGGCTTCTCGGGTTTCATGTCAGGATCGGCCACACGGTCATCCACGCTGAGGGACACCAGCGGGACTTTCGTCAGGTCCGAAACGGGGCTCACGGCCAGTCCCGAGTTCGCAACGGCCGAGCCGATCACTGCGCAGACTCCTTCCTCCTGGGCAAGCTGGCTGAAAGCCTTGACCGCCTCCGTGGCGCTCTGCTTCATGTCCCGGACAATGAGCTCTATCTGTCGGCCGCCGATGCCGCCTACCGCGTTCGTCTCGTCGATTCGAAGCTCCGCGCCCTTCAGCGCGTCGTTCCCGTCCCTCGCACCCGTGGAGCTGAGATCAGCATACACGCCGATCCTGACGGGACTGGTCTCACGCAGAGGGTGCGGAGAGACACAGGATGAAAAAACGCCGAGCAGCAAAAGGCATGAGGTGGCACGGAACGATCGGAGCATGGGGACGGAGTATATCGTTTTCTCAGGGGTCAGTCAGCCTCATCTCACCTGGATGAAGTGACGGTCGATGTACTGGAGCCGCTGGCGCGCGGCGTCAGCAAACGCGCTTTCGGGATGACCCGCCAGGATCCCGCTGTACAGATCCCGGGCACGCGCGATGTCCCTGAACTGCGAATCGGCCTCGAGGAGCTGGGCGTTGAGGTAGTCCGCTTCGTCACGCCAGGTTCCTTCCGGGAAACGCTTTACGTATTCTCCGGCAAGATCGAGCGCAATGCCGATCTCCGATCGAGCCTTTTCCATGCGCACCGCCTGGATGAGCGGCTCTTCCATGGAGGGGTCGCTCAGCGCCAGGAACTGCCTGAGAGAGGAGATCAGGCCCTGCTGGTCGTTCTGGAGCACGGCGATGCGCACGAGGCCCATGACGGCGCTCGGGGTGAATCCGCTCTGCGGCATGAGGTTCTTCCCATAGTATTTTCCCGCCGCGTCGTAACTTCCCATGCGCATGTAGAGGCCGGCGATCTGGTCGTTCAGAGCCGGGTTCCCGTCCTTGTACCCCTTGAGCAGCTCGACCACCGCTGCCTGGTATGAGCCGAGGGTCGAAAGCTTCTGCGCAAACACAGGGTCTCCGGTCTCCCCCGCCGCCGGTGCGGCGGAATCCGGGCCTGGCTGTTGGGCAACCGCGGCATTGAAGTCCTGGTCTGAGACCACGTGCACACGCACGGTTTCCCTCGCCGTCCTGCCGGCCGTGTTGTCCTGCTGCAGGAAATCGAGGTCATACGTGCCGATTTTCAGCGCCTGGAAAGCGAACCACGTCTTGTTGTTCCTGTTCTCCTTGGACTTGAAGGACATTCCCTCCGCCTGGCCCCTGGCGTCCGGGAATCCAAGAAAGAGGAAACCCACCCCGTCGAGCCCGACCTGCAGCACATCGCCCTGCCGTGCATAGATCTCCCGCAGCCTGCCATACGGCGCGTCCGGAACGCCCTTTGCCGGGGGAGTTGCCGCCGGGGCTTGCGCCGGCAGGGCGATCGGAGCAGGAATCGCAGGCACCGGCCTGGCTGCGGCACTGTTCAAGGACGCTGATTTTGGCGCGGAAGGCGCATTCGGATGCGGGGGTGCCGCGGCCGACGCAACCGACGTCACGGCCGCGGGAACGGGGGGCGCGGCCAGCGCGAACAAGGG
>PMZS01000164.1 GCA_003170115.1 Spirochaetaceae bacterium | reverse complement strand
CCCAGCTTCCTCCAGATACGAAGCGCCTCCGCGAAATCGCCCCGCCATTCCAGCGCGCGGGCAACTGTCCGCTCGTCCCCGGATGCATGGGCACAGCGCAAAGCACCGTCGATGTCGCGCGCCTCACGGTAGTACTTCACCGCGCTTTTCAGGTCGCCCTGTTTCTCCGCCCACGTGGCCGCCAGGCCGGGGTCATGATGAATGCGGCAGTACCGTTCCGCGTCTTCAATCGACCCACCAGGCATCAACAAGTCCACGGCTTCCCTGTAGCGCCGCCGGCTGAGACCGAGGATGGCCACGGTGTCGTGCCCAAGGGGAAGCCGCGCCGCCGCCTGTTCGAATCTCTCACCCGTCCGGCCGAATTGCCGAAGGTCCTGGAAATACGCGTGGCAGGCCACAAGTCGGGCGTCCTGGGTTTCCACGGCAGTCCGGTCCAGTTGTTCCGCGAATTCCAGAACGCGCGGGCTCAGGTCGCCCAGGAACTGCAGCTCGTGGTGCAGGAAGTTCATGATGGCGGCGGATGCGCGTGCGCGCAGGAGAAGCGCCAGGCCCTCGTCGGGGATGCTGTCCGCGGAAGCGTACTGGCCGTACTCCCGTCTGAAGAAGGCCTCCACCCGCCGCGCGGCTTCCTCGAGCGGAAGCGGATGTACCGCGGCGGCCAGGAGGTTGAGAAGCGTCCCGCGCGATTCACGCGAGGAGTCGACACTCCAGCTCCGATCATCGAGGTGGCCGCTTGCCAGCCGGTCGTACCACGCCAGGGAGACCGGAAAGCCGCCCTCCCTGGCGTAGCGCAGAGCCGCGGAGGTGTTGCCCGAGGCGAGCATCCAGTCGACGGCCTCCTCGTGCCACCCCAGTTTGCGGGAGATGTCGGCCACTGCTTCTCCCACGCCGCACAGACGGTACCGGGCGAGCGCAGCGACAAGGTTCCCCTGCGCAACGTGCCGATCGGCCTCCTGCAGAAGGGCATCAACTTCGCGCTCCTCCTTCCCCTGCCTCCGCGCAGCCTCGAGGTGGCGATAGAGAAGATGCTGGATCTCCACCGAGCGACGAGGCTCATCCTTGTCGGGGCCAGGTGCCATGCCCAGCTCGCGCGCGGATTCAAGAAACCGCCCTGCCTTCTCGTGGCATCGTGAGAGGCCCGAATGATCGCCGGCGCGCTCGTAGCGCCGGGAGGCGGCATCGACCGCCTCGGCGCGCAGGAACAACGGCGCTGCCTCCGAGTCTCGCCCCAGCGCGGCAAGCCTGATGGCTGCCTTGAGCGCCGAGCGCCGGGTTTTCGCTGCCGGCACTTCCGATTCCAGACGTTGCCGGGCCTCCTCGGATTCAGAGGCAGACGCAGCGAATGCATCCACCGCCTTCTCGATCTCCCCCCGCTTCTCCAGCAGCAGGGCGACTTCCCGATGGTTGCCGAGATGGCGCAGACATCGCAGCAGCTTCTCCGTGTTGCCGCTGCGGCGGAACAGGCGGGCGGCCTCCACGTGCTCTCCGAGACGAAGCCACAGGTCTCCGGAGCGATCGAACTCCCCTGCACGCTCCCAGGCGCCGGCAGCCTCCCGGCCCATGCGGGCCCGCTCGAAAAGCTCGGCCGCCTTCCCGTACTCTCCGGCGGCGAGGGCGGACCGTGCAAGTCGGTCGAAAGCCCCGGCGCGGCGCCAGAGCGAGTCCGCCCGGGCGCTCTCACCCAGTTCTTCCCAGGCGAGCGCGGCCTCCGCGTGCCTGCCGCGGGACTCGGCCAGGTGCGCGCCGCAGGTCCGCGCCCGCCGCAGGTCCCCCGCCGAACGCCACGCGCGCTCCGCCCGCTCCCACTCGCTCGCGTGTTCCCAGCAGGCAGCGGCGAGCGCGGTTTCACCCCGGCGCTCGTAGAGCGGCGCCGCCGCCGCGTGCTCGCCGTCGGCCTCGAGGGCGTGCGCGTGGGCAAGCTCAAACTTTGCCTCCGCGCCGGCATTGCGATAGCATTCCCGCGCCGCCGCGTAGCGTTCCCGCTCGAAGAAGTAGTCGCCCTCCGCTTCCCATTCGGCGGGAGAAGACGCGGTCTTCCACAGCTCGGAAAGCCTGTCCAGCTCACCGGTCCTGAAGACCAGTGGCGCGATCCCCGGCGCGTCCCACACCGCGGCGGGCTGCTGCCCATCCCACACCAGCAGGGTGCTTCGCGTGCGCGTCACCGCGACGTACAGCAGCGCCAGCTCATAGCGCACGTGCGGCAGGCGCTCCTCTTCGGGCCGATCTCCAGACGCAATTGTGCGCCAGATCGCCTCGGCGCCCTCGTCGGCGGCAAAACGCCACAGGAGCACGGTGTCGAACTCGAGCCCCTTGGCCTCGGCGATTGTGAACACCAGCTCCGTGCCAAGGCGCTTCCGCAGCCGCTGGGCCTCGTCAGCCCGGCGTGTCAGGATGACCTGGCCCGCCCCCCGCTCGGCCAGCCTGGCCAGGAGCGTTTCCTCGGATGCGTTCTCCAGGACCACCGGCGGCCGGCCGCCGAACTTCCACTCCTCGCGCATCTCGGTGTCCGCAAGGCCGACCAGCGAGGCCTTCAGGTCCAGCAGCGCATTGGCCAGCCGCACAATCGGACCGACACATCGAAAATTGAGGCTGAGGCGCCGAACCTCGGGCACCGCCAGGCCCCGCTCGCGGAAACGGTACTTCACCTCTTCCCAGCGGAAGCCCGTCGGGTTGATGATCTGCCGGGGATCTCCCGTGAGCACAACGGACCGTGGGTCAGCCGCAAGGCGGAACAACAGGGCGATCTGCACGTCGGCGAGGTCCTGCACCTCGTCGCAGATCACGAGGTCC
>PMZS01000016.1 GCA_003170115.1 Spirochaetaceae bacterium | reverse complement strand
CTGAGGCCGGGCGGCAAACCGAGACACTTCTGGCTGGAGGTCACCATCACGTCGACGCCAAGAGAGTCGACCTCGACCTTCACTCCGCCGAAGGAGGAGACAGCGTCGATGCACCAGACCACGTCGGGGTACTTGCGGAATGTCGGCGCCAGCTCCTCAAGGTGATTCATCACCCCCGTGGAGGTTTCACTGTGCGTGAGGGTCGCGCAGTCGTACTTGCCGGTGGAGAGATGCTCTTCGATCATTTCAGGCGTCAGCCCTTCGCCCCACGCCACCTCGTGCTTGTCCGCGGGAACGCCGTTGCCCTGGGCGATCTCGAACCACCTGTTACCGAAGGTGCCGACCGAAAAGACGATCGCGCGTTTTGCCGTGCAGCAGCGGATCGCACCTTCCATCAGGCCGCTTCCCGATGAGGCGGAAAACAGGATAGGGTGGGTCGTGAAAGCGAGCTTCTGGATCTTCTCGGTGACCCGCTTCTGCAGCTCCGAGTAGTCGCCGCTCCTGTGCCCGATCATGGGCACGGACATCGCCTTCAGGACATCAGGGTGCACTTCGGTGGGTCCGGGAATGAACAGCTTTTTGTGGGGCATGAGTCCGCATGATACGAAGATTGGAAAAAGAGTCAAGCCGTATATCGTGAATAGATTCTCAATCGAACCCGCGTTCCAGGTTCTCGGCGACTGATGGCGGGTATTCTCTGCCGGTAAATAACAGAAACTGGCGCATGGCCTGGGCGATCAGCATTTTCCGGCCATAGACGACCCGGCAACCCGCCTCGAGGGCTCGGCGGACAAAGCAGGTACTCTCCGGGGCGTACACGAGCTCGTACACGATTTCTCGTCCGCTGAGCTTGAGCTCCGGTGCCGGATCCGCGTCCTCATGAGGCGACATTCCCACGCTCGTGGTCTGTACGATGAGATCCGAGAAACCCCTTGCTGATTCCAATCCCTCCGCATCGATACCTCCGGACCGGGCGGCAAACACCTCCGCAAGGGTCCGCGCGTTCTCGATCGTCCTGTTCAGAACGAGCACGCGGGCGCCCGCTCCGCTCAGGGCGGCGACCACGGAGCGCGCCGCGCCGCCTGCGCCGATCACCGTGGCCCCGAGGCCGGTGGGGACGGCACCACCGAACATCGAGCGCAGGGGCGCAAGAAATCCCTCGCTATCCGTGTTCATGCCGCTCCACGAACCCCTTCCCTCCGGACGGAGAAGCGTGTTGCAGGCTCCGACCGCCCGCACCTCCGCGTCGCCCCGGACCGCGCGGCTCAGCACCGCCTGCTTGTGCGGGACGGTCACCGAGAGTCCCTTGATCCGCAGAAGGTCGGCAACCTTCCAGAACCCGTCGAGATCCGGCGCCTGGAAAGGAAGATACACGGCGTCAAGGCCCAGCGCGGTGAATCCGCGGTTGTGGATCATCGGGGACCGCGAGTGCATGACCGGGTTGCCGACGACTCCGTAGACGGACGTTGAGCGCGTGATATCCCTGAAACGATACACGTCCTCCAGCGTCACCGGTGTCACCTGTCCGGGCGCCACCGCCCGGGCGGTCGGTGAGGCGTAGCACCAGGTTGATCCCAGTCGCGGGGCGAGCACCCGGGTCGGAAACCCTATTTCCCCCATTCCCAGGAGGACTCGCTCCGAGTCGCCGAGGCCGTGAAAGACATTGAGAAGCTCCGCAAGCTGCGCGCATGTCGTCGGGGTTACGGCTGCCTTGGGGATCTCGTCGGTCCTGCGCGCAAGGGCGGAGAACCTGCGGGAAAGCCCCGGGGGAACTCCGGAATAGTCATGCAGGGACCGCACGATCCGCGCGCCGCTCTCCCTGATGTGCGCGTCCAGCGCGGGGGCCTGCAGGTCTTCCTCTATGTCGACGTAGCGGAAGCCCTGGCCGGCAAGCCGCTGGAGGAGAGCCACGCGCGCCGCTTCCGAGCCGTCGAACGATCCCCCGTCTCGCGCCCTTCGAAGCGTCAGGATCACCGGAAGGCCGACACGACCGGGCAGGCGCCCTGCCGTCGCCTTTTCCGCATCGAGGAGGTGGTCCACGCGCAGCTCCACGAGATCCACCGTGCCGCGGAAGCGCTCGACGTGACGGATATTCTCATCGAGGGTCTGGCCGGCGAGGACAAGGCAGATCTTCCCGCGAGCGCTCAGAAATCGCTCCTGTAAACATAGATGTCCGAGAGGTCGCTCCCGGCAAAGACCAGTCGCACGCGGACCGGGAAAGAGTCTGCGTCGAGGTCGAAGTACAACGAGTCCCCGCTGGACACCAATGGGCGTTCCTTGACCGCCGCCTCTACCTCCCGGCGGGTCATGCCGGGCGACAGCCCTTGAAAGACGGTCGTGGAGCGGCGGTCGAACCGCACNNCCTGCCATACCCTGTCCTTGTACCAGAACAGGTACATGTGGTCCGGGTAATAGAAGACGACATCGTCGCGGGCCTCCTCCGTGCCGCGGAATGAGAACATGCTCTGGGGAAGCCCGAACGCCTCGATGGCGGATTTCAGCTCCATGCCGATCACGTGCGTCACCTCGAGGCTCTCCGCGCCGGCGGGAAAAGCGAGGAGAAGAAATAAGAGGAACAGTGGCAGGGTGCGGGGTCTCATGGCAGGCGACAGAGTAGGTTTTTTGTCACCTCCATTCAAGACATTGGCACACCGCGGCAAAACCGGTAGATTGCACGCCAATGATCGCCACCATCGTGAATGCGCTTGCCGTCATCGCCGGCTCCCTGGTCGGACTGCTCCTGCATGGCCGGATCAAGGAGTCCTTCAAGACAGTCGTCTACGTGGGCGCGGGAATCACGTCGCTCATCATCGGCATCCAGATGGCGATGAGCGCCTCCAAGATCGTCTTCCTGGCGTTGTCGCTCATCATCGGCGGGATTCTCGGCACGTGGTGGCGGATCGAGGACGGGATCCTGTCGCTCGGCGATGCCCTGAAGCGCACCTTCGCGCGCGGCGACAACGGCAAGGATTTCGCCTTCGGGTTCCTGAACGCCTCCGTGCTTTTCTGCGTCGGGGCAATGGCGCTGGTGGGATCGTTCAAGGCCGGGGCCGAGGGCAATTACGACCTCATCTTCACGAAGTCCGTGATGGACGCGTTCATGTCCATCGTGTTCACCGCGGCAATGGGGATCGGTGTCGCTTTCTCAGCCCTCTCGGTTCTCGTCTACCAGGGCCTGCTCACCCTCGCGGCGGTCTGGCTGAAGCCGCTGGTGAGCGCGGAGCTGTTGAAGGAGCTCACCGGCGTGGGCGGCGCTCTTGTCATCATGATCGGGATCAACCTGCTGGGACTGGCGAAGCTGAAGACCGCCAACTTTCTCCCCGCGCTTCTGCTCATCGTGCTGTTCGTCGCCGGAGAAAGCCTCGCGCTGTCTCACCACTTTTTCGGCTTCTAGTCGAGCTCCGGGCTCAGCCCCACTTCACCAACCCGGGGAGGAAGGGATGCACGAGGCTCGGGTGCTTGGGCAGGATGCGCACAGTGTATCCCTGTTGACCCGTGCGGTCGCAGGTGACAGTCGCGCAGTACAGCGCGCCCTTGCCGGTGCTCCCGCACGGGGTCATCTCCAGCCGCCGCGGCCTCTCGATTTCTCCCTGTGAAGAAAGCGGCCCGTAGTACAGCTCGACGCCCAGCTCCTCAGGCTTGAGATCGGCCAGGAAGATGCGCGACTGCACTGAGATCGTGTCCCCAACGGAGAGGATCCTCTCCGACGAGGAGACTATCTCCTCGATCCGCAGGGCATCCCAGTTGCCGCGGAGCTTCGTGAGGTATGAGGCGGTCTCCTTGCACAAGGCGCAGCCTTTGAGCAGGAACTTCCGGGCATTTGCCACGGCGGGTGAGTAGAAACTGCCCGCATATTCCATGAGCATGCGGTGGCTGCTGAAGCGCTTGCCCACCTCCCGCATGGACTCCTTCATCTTGCGGATCCACTCGCGCGGAAGCCCATCCATGCCCCGGCCGTAAAAGAGCGGAATGATCTCCCGCTCCAGGAGATCGTACAAGGCATCGCTTTCCACCTCGTCCTGCAAAGCGTGGTCCTCGTACTCCTCCCCCCTGCCGATCGCCCACCCGATGTGAGTGGAATATGCCTCGTCCCACCACCCGTCCAGGACGGAGAGGTTGAGCGTGCCATTGATCGCCGCTTTCATGCCGCTGGTGCCGCTGGCCTCCAGCGGCCGGCGGGGCGTGTTCAGCCACAGGTCGCTGCCGGAGGTCAGGTAACGCGACATTGTCATGTCGTAGTCTTCCAGGAACACTATCCGGCTGGACACGCGGGGGTCGCTGGCGAAGTGGACAAGCTTCTTGATGATCTCCTTTCCCGCCAGGTCGTGCGGGTGCGCCTTGCCGGCAAAGACGAACTGAACTGGGCGCTTGGCATCGTTCACCATCGCCGCCAGCCGCTCCAAATCCTTCAGCAAAAGGTTGGTGCGCTTGTAGGTGGCAAAGCGGCGCGCGAATCCGATGGTCAAGGCAT
>PMZS01000081.1:383-6247 GCA_003170115.1 Spirochaetaceae bacterium | reverse complement strand
CTCCCGATTTGCACAGCCTTTTCGCGACTCGTCGGCAGTGGTGACGATTCACAATGCCGGCAAGGGGTATCACCAGGAGGTGTGGGATCCGGGTTTTGCCGGGCTTCTCACGGGCCTTTCTGACGACGTGCTTCACAGAGGGCTCCTGAACGGAACCGTGGACCCTTTGCTCCTCGCCGGCGATTACTCACGCCTGGTGACCGTATCCGAGCGCTACGCGGAGGAGCTGCTCGCGGAGCGCGGGGAAGAGATGAGCGGCGGGCTCGGAAAGGCGCTTCGCGAACGCGGAATCGCGCTGGCGGGCATCACGAACGGCATAGACCCTGTGCCATGGGATCCTCGCACACCTGAGAGGGCGCACATTCCCTTCGGGTTCGATCCGATGAGCGGCGAACTGTCAGGAAAATGGCGCTGCCGGCGCGCGCTCATGGAAAGGTTCAGCATCGCCTCGGATCGGCCGGTGCACAGCCCGCTGTACGCCTTCGTCGGCCGCCTGACCGGACAGAAGGGGATAGACGTTCTGTTCCATGCGCTGCAGATATTGTTGAGGGGCGGGATGGAACGCCAGTTCGTGGTTCTCGGCACGGGGGAGAAGGAGAAGGAGTCGATGCTCGCCTGGCTGGCGGCCGAGCCCGGCGCCGCGGGCCGACTGGTCTTCCTGCCCCGCTACGATCCGACCCTCGCGTCACTTATCTACGCGGCAAGCGACTTTTTCCTGGTTCCCTCCGCGTATGAACCCTGTGGACTCACGGATTTCATCGCTCAGATCTTCGGAAGCATTCCTGTTGTTCACCATGTGGGCGGATTGGTGAAGGTGCGCGACGGAGAGACTGGATTCTGCTACCGCGAACAGCTTCCGGAAGATCTCGTCGAGGCCGTCGAACGCACGACCCGGATCTACAACGATCAACCCGAGCTGCTGGATCGAATCAGGCGGACCGCATTCGGGGAAGTATTCTCACGGCATACATGGGATCGGGTGCTCGCCGATTCGTACTTTCCCCTCTACGCCGGCGTTCTGGCCGATGGACCATGGACGCGGAAATAAGCTTCAAGACGTCCGTGGACGTTGCGCGCATCCGCCGCGCCTGCAGGGCGGCGGAGAAGTGCCTGCGTTATCTCGCCCCATGCGTACGGCCGGGCATTTCCACCGCGGAGCTGGACAACCTTGCGGGAAGGTTCCTCGAAGAAAGCGGCGCCGGGTCAGCGCTGCGGGGGTACCGCGGATTCCCCGGAAGCATCTGCACGTCCGTGAACAACGTCGCCGCCCACGGCATCCCCTCGAACAGGGAGCTGGAGAGCGGGGACGTCCTCTCTCTGGACATCACGGCCAACGTGGAGGGCTGGCATGGGGACGCGGCCTGGACCTTCCTCGTGGGGGAGGCCTCGCCGGACGGACGTCGGCTTCTGCGTGCGGCATGGCAGTCGACGCTGGCGGGCATCCGCACCGCCGTAGCCGGCCAGCGCATGGGGGACGTGGGAGCCGCCATCCAGGAAGCGGCGCACAGGCTGGGCTGTTCGGTGATCGAGGACTACGTGGGCCACGGGATTGGCAGGGCGATGCACGAGGATCCCATGATTCCGAATTTCGGCGCCCCAGACACCGGCCTGAGGATCCTGCCGGGCATGGTCTTCACCGTTGAGCCGATGCTCACCCTGGGGATGCGGGACGTGCATGTTTCCAGTGACGGCTGGACACTCGTGACGTCGGACGGCAGCCTTTCGGCCCAGTTCGAGCACACCGTGGCGGTTTTCCGCGACTACACGGAAGTGCTCACCTTTTCTCACGGCCTGCTCTTCGACACGCCCGATGTTCCACCGGGCCTCGAATAGCATCGCCCGCGTCAGAGGATCGATTCCGCCTTCCTGACTATCCGGTCGATCTCCCGGGCCTTCTCCACCTCGATCTCCCAGAAGCTCCGGGCGCCAAGGATCGAGCGGCACCGTTCATGCGCCGCGGCGTAGATGTCACCGGTTCCGAGCTCCGGCTGCCAGGAATCGCGGAAGTGGCGGAGCGTGAACTCGCTGCCCAGAGAGTCGCCCCGGATCCCTGCTTCGTGCACCACGCTGACGATCTCCCCGAGAAGCCCCGTGTCCACGCGGCACGCGAGCTGTCCGTGAACGAGACGGCACAGCTCGAGGTCCACGAGCGCCTGTTCCACGCTGAAGACCGAGCCCGCATGGAGGAGGCCGACGGGGTAGGTGGTGTGACCGGCCAGGAAGCTCAGCAGGAACTTGAGCAGCTTTTCCGAGGGCACCCGGCTGCCGGGGTACTTCGCATCGGTGTAGCCCGTGCCAATGAGGCAGTCCATGCCGTACAAGCCGCGGTGAGTTTCCGCAAGAGCGATGTCCTGCAGGATTGCCTCCGGAGCGCTGAACGAGGCGGTCCCCGACCTCATGTCCATGACCCCTGAGATGATTCCGCCTCCCACCAGCGCTTCCGGGTACACCGACTGGATTGCCGTCATTACGCCGAGGATCTCCGCGTTGGCGACAGCCACGCACCCCAGAAGAGACGCGGGCGCGCTCATCCCGGCAATGGGCATGGGGATGATCGTACAGGGGAGGCCTCGGCGCGCCAGCGAAAGCAGGATGTCCCCCGCGTTGCGGTCCAGGAACAAGGGGCTGATCGTCTCCTTCGCGGTGAGGAGGCACGGGTGTTCGTCGAACGCCTCACGGCTGCCACGGGCGACGATCCCGATTTCGACGAGCAGGTCGATCTCCCGCTCGCTCCAGACCTCCATGGACCCGATTTTCCGGGTGTTCTTGGCCACGAGCGCCGCGGTGCGGACCCGGCGCATGCGTTCCTCGACCACGGAGCCGTCCAGGTCCTCCTTCATGACGATGGGATTTCCTACAAAACACACCTCCGGAAGGAGCTCTCCCAGTCGGAGACAGCGCAGGAGCTCCCGTGCCGTGGCAGGCTTCACCGACTGGCTCTCCCAGTCGAGGGAGAGCTCGCAGCCGCCGCCCATTTTTGCCTCGATGCCCCCGGAGGCTCCGCGCTGAGAGGTGACACCGTTGAGAAGATGGAGCTTCTTCCCCGAAGCGAGAAGGACCCTGGTGTTCTCTATCGTCTTCTCCACGAGCGCGGGAGGGAACCGTACAACCCGGCGGCGGGAGTCCACGGCTGCCCCGGCGCCGGTCAGCCCGGAAACAAGGGCTTCCGATTCGAAGCTCATGCCCGTCCGGGAAAGCACCTGGAGGCTTGCCTCGTGGACTTTCCGGGCATCGTCAGGAGCGAGCACCTCGAATGAGAGCTTCATGGCCGATTTATAGCACGAGTTGTCCATACCGGAAAACTCGGGTAGAATCCGCCCTCACGCAGGAGGAGACGCAATGCCAATCGTTCCGCGCGAGTTCAAGATCGGACTTCTCGTCACGGCCCTGCTGGAGGACCGCTACAACAAGACCGGTCACATCCGCGACCAGGCACGCGATATCGCGAAGCGCTACGAGCAGAAGCTCGCGCCTTTCGGGCCGGTGGTGAACCCGGGATTCTTCGAGGATGAGGCCGGGGCCGTGAAAGCGGCTCGTGTGCTGAACGCGGAGGAGGTGGGGTGCGTCGTGCTGGTCGAGATCGCCTACCAGAAGGGCCTCATTCCCATGCGAGCCCTGCGGGAGCTGGACATGCCCCTCATCATCTGGAATGCCCAGCTTGTGAACGAGTTCCCGGAAGGCGCGGATTTCGACCTGATAATGGTGAACTCCGGCATGTGCGGGCTGCCCGAGCTCACCAGCGCCCTGATCCGGGCGGACCGGGACTTCTTTCTGGTCACGGGAAGCATCGATGACCCAGGGACGAGCACGAAGCTGGGAGGTTACGTGCGCGCGGCCCGGGCCGTTGCTCGACTGCGCAACGCCAGGGTCGGCCTGATCGGCACCTCATACGAGGGAATGACGGACATGATGCAGGACAACCTGGCGGTGATGGAGACCTTCGGCACCACGTGCTGGCCGATTGTCCCGGATGAGATCACCGACGCTTTTGCGGAGGTGAAGAACGGAGAGGTGAAGCATCTCATCGACGAACAACGGAGCAAGAACCGAACAATCGAATTGGAAGACACGATGATGGACCGTTCCGCACGCCTTGCTCTGGCACTGGACTCCGTGTCCCGCAATGGGGGCTACGACGCGGTGGCCGAGCTCGACCAGGTCTGGCTGCCCGAGCCGAAGATCGGCGTTATTCCGTTCTTCGGCTCCTCCCTCATGGTGGAGAACCATGTTCCCTTTGCCTGCGAAGGGGACGTCATGCGCGCGCTCTCCATGCTCGTCCTGGAGGAGCTGGCGGGCCACTCGACCTTCCTCGAGCATTACATCCTCGATTACAAAAGGAACCTGATGTTCAATTCCCACGACGGCCACGGCAATCCGGGCCTTGCCGATCCTGCCCATGGCGTTCGCATTGTTCCCACGATCTACTACAAGGGCGTGAACGGCTTCGGTGCCTCATTCAACTACAGCTACCGGCCCGGCAGCGTCACCCTTTTCTCGATCGGCAGCATTGGGGAGGGCCGCTTCCAGCTCATCTCGTCCCAGGGCGCGTTTGTCGCCATGAAGCCCCGGGACATCTCCGCCCCCCAGACACTGTTCAAATGGGAGGGCGGAAGCGTCGCGGAGTTCTCCGAGCGCTGGCTCTCCGCGGCGCCTTCCCACCATCACGCAGCGGCCTACGGGGATTTGAACGAGTTGATCTCCGCCACTGCCCTGATGCTGAAATGCGGTCATATAGAGGTTTAGCCTGGCTATTTGTCTAAACGCTCAAAGGAATTGAGCAAAAGGATCTGATTGGCCTCTTGACAATAGCAGAACGTGATCATAATGTTCGTCGTCCATGAAGCCGGGGAACAGGCAATCGGAGATAGTCGCACTCCTTCGCGCAATGCAGACCGAGCTGCGCGTGGACGACCTTGCGCGGATGCTGGAGGTGTCGGCGCTCACTGTCAGGCGGGACCTCGAGCAGCTTGCGGCAGATGGAATGATCATTCGCACGCACGGGGGATGTATCGCGGCGGGCAGGGCGGCGCTTGAGAGCGAGTACCACTCCAAAGTCGCGCATAATTTCAGCCTGAAGCAGGCGGTCGGCCGGGCCGCGGCGGAGGAAGTTCAGCCCGGCAGCGTCCTCCTGGTCAACGACGGCTCCACGACCTACCACGTTGCCGCACACCTCGAGCATAAAGTCCCGCTGACCGTGTACACGAACTCCATCGCCATGATCACGGACCTTGGCCGTATTCCGGGCATCGCCCTGTACATTCTCGGGGGAAGGTACAACAGCGAGCTTTACTCGCTGCAGGGCAGTCTCACGGAGCAGATCCTGGAGAGCCAGCAGTTCGACCTGTGCTTCATCGGCGCCGACACGGTGACCCCGGAAGGCCAATGCATGGTCGTGACTCCGGAAGAGGCCAGCCTGACCCGCGCAATGCTCCGTCGGGCGCGGCGGCGGGTGCTTCTCGCGGACCACATGAAGTGCGGGACCGGCGGGTACTTCGCCTACGGGACGCTTCGCGACTTCAATCTCTGGATTACCACTCCGGGCATCGCCCCGGAGCTTGTCCGGTTCTATCGGACCCTGGTCGACATCAAGGAGGCATGAGAATGGCTATCGACATCGGGTGGGCCAAAGTGGACCTGAAAAAGGTTCCCCACATCGTAACTTCGGAAGTTCCCGGACCAAAGTCCCGGGAGATGCACGGCCGGGCCGTGAAGATCATGAAGGGGCTGTCGGGACAGGTGAAGCTGTTCCCGGTCGTCTTCGAATCGGGAAAGGGGTGCACGCTCACCGACGTGGACGGGAACGTGTATCTCGACTTCTCCTCGGGGATCTACGTGACAACCCTGGGCCACTGCCACCCGAAGGT
>PMZS01000081.1:0-308 GCA_003170115.1 Spirochaetaceae bacterium | reverse complement strand
AGCGGCACCACGGCGGTCGAGGCGGGATTGCGCGTCTGCCGCGCGGTCACTGGCAAGAGCGAGTTCCTTTCCTGCTACGGGGATTTCCACGGCAAGAGCGGGCACTCGGCCAGCCTCGCGCGCATGAACTCCACGAACGGCGCAGGACGCTCCCAGGGCTTCTACATGCTGCCCAGGCCCAATCCGTACCGGCCGCTTTTCAAAAAGCCCGACGGCTCAATCGACACCGACGCCTACATCGCGTTCTTCGACGAGTTCGTGACGGAGGGCACGACCAACCAGGTGGCGGCGATCGTGCTCGAGCCGGT
>PMZS01000039.1 GCA_003170115.1 Spirochaetaceae bacterium | reverse complement strand
GGTCATCCGGCTGACATTGTCCGTATCATGTCGATAGCGAAAGAGCGGGGCTTCGACGTGGTGGAAGACGCAGCCGAAGCGCATGGAGCAGAGATCGACGGGAAGAGGGTTGGATCATTTGGACGCTGCGCCGCTTTCAGCTTCTACGGGAACAAGATCATGACGACGGGCGAAGGGGGCATGATCACCACCGATGACGGGGAGCTCGCAGGCCGCCTCAGGCTCCTTCGCGATCATGGGATGAGCAAAGAAAAAAAGTACTGGCATACGGAGATCGGGTATAACTACCGAACGACGAACCTGCAGGCTGCCATTGGCTTGGCGCAGCTGCAGCGGATAGATTCGCTCATCGAGCAGAAGCGTGCCGTGATCGAGCGGTACCGCAGGAATTTTTCCGGCATGATGCGGGTCACTTTGAATCCCTGCAAGCCGGGCTTCAAGAACACGTACTGGATGCTCTGTCTCTCGTTCGATGGCTGGAAGGAGCAGAGCCGATCCGCCTCCATGGCGGAGCTGAAGCAGAGGAAGATCGATACCCGCCCCTTCTTCTATCCGCTCTCCGACATGCCGATGTACGGCTCACTTGTCCATGAGACGCCCGTGGCGCACGAACTTTCCTACAAGGGCATCAACCTCCCCTCGTACGTGGGGATTTCCAACGAGCAGATCGATTACATCTGCGAGAACGTGGTAAGCCTGCTCGAGCTCTCTCGCTCGTGAATGGCAGCGCAAGGAGTACTCACTTGGAGAAGGACAACGTTGTCTGCATCATGGGCATGGGGTACGTCGGACTGACCCTCGGCGCGGTCATGGCGAATAAGGGCTTCCAGGTCCACGGCGTGGAGATCGACCCCGCGACCCTGGGAGTCATCCGCCAGGGCAAGGCCCATTTCTACGAGGTGAACCTGGACGCGCTGATTCGCAGGGGCGTCAAGCTGGGGAACCTGCACTTCCATAGCGAGATCCCCAGCTCTATCGAGTTCGACGTCTTCCTGATCACCGTCGGCACGCCCCTGGACGACCAGGGCCGACCGCGTATGGATATGGTCGAGCACGTCACCGACGAAATATGTCGACGCATGCGCGACGGGGCGATGGTTATTCTCCGCTCGACGGTATTGATGGGAACGAGCCTGAAAGTGGTCAAGCCCAAGCTCGACAAGACGGGAAAGTCCTATCACCTCTGCTTCTGTCCGGAACGGACGGTCGAGGGAAAAGCTCTGGAAGAGTTGGTGGCTCTCCCCCAGATCGTCGGCGGGCTCAACGAGGAATCGGTGGAAAGGGCGATGAGCATGTTTCGCCGGCTGACCCCGACGATTGTCAGGGTTTCCAGCCTCATGACCGCGGAGCTGATTAAGTTGCTTGACAATTCCTACCGCGACCTCTTTTTCGCCTTCGGCAACGAGGTTGCCCTCATGTGCGAATCGGCGGGGATTGACGGCCAGGAGGTCATCCAGGCGGCCAACATGGGCTACCCGCGCACGAACATCGCAAAGCCGGGCTTCGTCGGTGGACCGTGCCTGGAAAAAGATCCTCACATCCTGATGGAATCCCTCAGTCCTTATGGCTTCGTTCCAGGGTTGATCCAGCGCGGGCGGTCCATCAATGAGTCTATGGTTCCGTACATCTACGCCGCCGTGGCAAAGGCCCTGGGGGACAGGAAGACACCGGTTGTTACCCTCATGGGCCTGGCCTTCAAGGGCCAGCCGGACACGGACGATATCAGGGGCTCCCTTGCCCTCCACATGATCCGCCTCTTCCGCGAGAAGAGGCCGGATGCGCGCCTTCGCGGCCAGGACTACGTTTGCGTGGACGAAATGATCCGACAGCAGGCCGGGCTGGAGCCCGTGAACGACGTGGAGGCTTTCCGCGGCGCGGATGCCGTGATTGTCATGAACAACAACCGCCGCTACGTCGCTCTGGACATCGAGCAGCGTGCGGCCCTCATGAACAGGCACTCGATCATTTACGACTGCTGGAACATGTTCCAAGCCAATCTCGATATTCCCTCCTCGGTGACGCTCCATGTCTTCGGGAAATAGCCTGTACCTGGTCACCGGCGGATCGGGCTTTCTCGGCTCCAACCTCGTGAAAGCCCTCGTGGACCGCGGGGAGAGGGTGCGCGTTTTCGACAACAACTTCAGGGGCTCGCGCGCCAAGCTCGGCGCGTATATCGAGCGCGTGGAGTTCGTCGAAGGAGACGTGCGTGATCGAGGCGCGGTGGAGAGGGTCGTCAAGGGCGTCGAGGTTCTCTGTCACCTGGCCTTCATCAACGGCACGCGCTACTTCTACGAGATGCCGCGGGAAGTCCTCGATGTGGGAGTGAAGGGGACGATGAACTTCCTGGAGTCGGCGATTGACGGTGGCGTGCGGGATTTCATCTACGCCTCCAGCTCGGAAGTCTACCAGACGCCGCCGGTCTGCCCCACGCCTGAAACGGTGCCGATGTCCATCCCTGATCCGCTCAATCCCCGCTACTCGTACGGGGGAGGGAAGCTGATCGGGGAAATCCTCTGCTTCAACTACGGTCGGGGCCGGTTCCGGAGGACCGTGGTGTTCCGCCCGCACAACGTGTATGGCCCCGACATGGGGTTCGAGCACGTCATCCCGGAGTTCATCGTCAGGATGCGCAAAGCCCTGGATGCCGCGAACACAAAAGAGCTGGTTTTTCCCATTCAGGGCGGCGGCGAGGAGACGCGGGCGTTCTGCGAGATCAGGGATTTTACCGAGGGCCTGATGATGGTCATCGACCAGGGATTGGACCAGAACGTCTACAACATCGGCAATGACCACGAGATTTCCATTCGCGAGCTCGCCATGTTGATCGCTCGAAAAATGGGATGTGAAGTCCGCCTCGAATCCGGGCCCCTGATGGCGGGGGGCACGCCGAGGCGGTGCCCCGACATCACGAAGCTGCGCGCGCTGGGGTACCGGCCCCAGCTCGACCTGCAGACCGGGCTGGATGCATCGATCGAGTGGTATTCACGGTGGGCGGCGAGGAGCGAGAAGTGACCTGGTGCATCCTGACAACTTCATACCCGAAATGGAACGAGAAAGAGAACGAGTTCGTCCAAGGCAAGTTCGTCCACGACATGGCGAAATATCTCGTGCGGGCCGGCATCGAGGTCCACGTCGT
Source organism: Spirochaetaceae bacterium (assembly GCA_003170115.1). GTDB lineage: Bacteria > Spirochaetota > Spirochaetia > SZUA-6 > Fen-1364 > Fen-1364. The sequence goes on along the minus strand of PMZS01000039.1, from coordinate 14,516 downwards.
CACCCAGCACGGTGAGGGCACGCCGAGCCGGGAGACGCGCGACGGCGTCAGGATCCATCGATTTCATTACTTTCCCAGGAAGTGGGAACGGCTGACAAAGGGATCCGGCATCCCTGAGAACATCAAGAAAGTCTCCAACTGGATCCAGGTGCCCTGCTACTTTGCCCGGCTCTTTTTCTTTGCATCCCGGGTGATCAAGGCGAACAGCATCCAGGTCGTGAATGCCCATTGGGCGTTCCCGACGGGATTCATTGGCCTTCTCCTTAAGCGCACCATGCGCCGGAAGCTCGTGATCACGATGTACGGGGCCGAGATATTTCCCGTGTTGGATGGGAACATGGGGTACCTGAAGCGCTTGCTCGCCTTTTCAATCAAGGGTGCCGACGCGGCAGCGGGAATCAGCAGATCCACCGTTGCGGCCGGGCAGAAGGCGAGCGGGCGAAAGGACCTGCATTTCATTCCCGATGGCATCGACATGGTCTACTACGGGCCCGGTGACAAAAATTTGAAGCTGCTCGAAAAGTACGGGTGTGAAGACCGCGCCGTGGTGTACTTCTCGGGGCGGATGGTGGAACGAAAGGGGCATCGGTTCCTGCTGGAGGCGATCGCTGAGGTGAAGGACAGGATCCCGAACGTCAAGCTCCTCCTCGGTGGCGACGGTCCGCTGCGCGACGACCTTGTCAGGCTCAGGGCGAAGCTGGGCCTGGAGCAGTACGTGGCGCTGCCGGGTTTTTTTCCTGAGTCCGAGATCGTTCCGCTGCTGCAGTCCATAGACCTGTACGTCCTGCCCTCCTGCATCGACAAGAATGGCGACACCGAGGGCTCGGCCACGGCTGCCTTCGAGGCCATGTCATGCGGCACCCCGGCCCTCGTGAGCAGGGTTGGAGGCAACATCGATTCAATCGTCGAAGGGCAGGGGGCGTTCTATTTCGAACCGGCCGATTCCCGTGATCTGGCGGAAAAGATCTTTCGTGTGCTGGGGAATCGCTCGCTGCTCGAGAAGAACGCAGACCTCGCCCGGCAGTTCATTGCGGATAACTACTCGTGGGAGAAGACAATTGACAGGTACATCGCTGTGGTCCGCTGAGGACAGCCCGCATGGGGGGCGCAGAGATCTGCTCATCCTCATCGCTCTCCTTCTCTTCACGCTTTTCTTCCGCCTGGCGACCCTCATGATGATGAACACGGGGGTGGATGAACGGGACTACTGGTTCTCCGCCAAGGCCATTGCCAGCGGCCTGCCGTATCCCGAGATCACTCATCGGACCACCCGATTCGCGATCATCCTGCCCGTGGCCCTCGCGCAGGTTCTCCTGGGAAGCCATCCCGACGTCTATTACCTGATGCCAGTGATGAATGCCCTGGTCCAGACCGTGCTGGCATTTGCCATAGGCCGCAAGCTCAGGGGGAGGCTCACCGGCTTTTTGGCCGCGATGGGCCTGACGCTCTTCCCCTACATGATTCGCGCGGGAAGCCAGGTCCGGCCGGAGGTCTTCTCGATCACCTATATTCTCCTCTCCTTCTACTTCTTCATCGAATATCTCCAGCGCGATACGCGGGAGCTTCCCCCTTTGCTTTGGACCACGGCCTGGCTCTTCATCGCCTACGAGGCGAAGATCACGAACCTGTACTTCGTACCGGGCATGTTCCTCGCGATAGTTCTCTATAAGAAGAAACCGGCGCACGCTTTCCTTCTTGGGGGGATCCTCCTGTTCCTTTTCCTCGCCGAGACCGGCTTGTATGCCGCTTTCACGCAGTACAAGCTCGGCGAGCTGGAGATCATCGCGAAGAACCATTTCCACTCGGACTCCCTCGTGGTGCCGGGTTTGGTCGATCTTTTCCAGCGCTATGCAAGCCCGAACCTCCAGCTATACTGGCAGGTTCCCTTCGGTTTGTTTGCAATCGCCGCGGTCGTGTACCTCGTCAGGGGCACGGACAGGAGGATTTCCAGCCTGGTGCTCGCCTCCTTGAGCTTCTTTCTCCTTCTCACCTTCGAAGTGAAAACCCTGCACCCCGTGACGCCGGCCGAATCATTCATCAACCGGTATTTCAGTGCGGTCCTTCCTTCCGTGTTCCTCGTGCTCGCATGCGCCGCTGAGGGAATCGTGGCGACGAAGAGGAAGGTCAACGGCTCGGCCGCTGCCTACGTCTGGGTCCTGACGTTCTGCGTCCTCGCCGTTCTGGGCATTTTTTCTCTCCCGCGGCTTCCCACCGGCATCCGCGCCTACGCGAACTCTCCGCTGCATCCTCGTCAGCATCCCCTCGTCCTCAACGAGACATACAGGAAGGAGATCAACAGGGCGTTCGTGGAAGGGACCCCGATCGTCGCGGTGGACGACAATGGCGGGTACAACGCCATCCAGACCTGCGAAAGCTATTTCATCGACCCATCCTTCTACAGGGGAGGCAGACCGCCGCAGCACTCGCGCGTCAATATCGAAGGTGCAGGCTACGTCGTGCTTTCACACAACGAGAGCGGCATTGCAACGGACAAAGTTCTTGCGGCAATCCGAACGCCCTTTCGCGTAGCGTACATGCCCGTCAAACGCATAGGCCTTCTGACCGCCGATTCAGTGGAGGGCAAGAAGGGCCCTGCGGATGAAGATATCAATCAGTAAGAGGGCGCGAAGGGTCGCGCAGTCCCTGGCTGCCGTCCTCGTGGTGGCCCTGGTCGTCTATTTCTTCAGAAATCAGTTCATCAAGAACTGGGAGCAGCTGAGGAATGCCCGCTTCAGCCTCAATTACGGCTTTCTGGTGCTTTCGTTTGTCTGCATCCTGTTCTCGTACCTGGTCATCACCGCCATGTGGCGAAACGGGATGAATTTTCTTTCAACGGCGCGGAAGTTCTCTTTCACCGAAAGCATTGGCATGGTCAACACGACCCAACTGACGAAGTACATCCCCGGTAAGGTATGGGGTTACGCAATGCAGATGGCGCTCGTGGATCGAAGCTCCCTGCCCGTTTCAGCAGTTCTCTACGTCAACATCCTGCTTGCCTTGACGAACTCCTTCCTCGCCCTGACCGTGGGGGGGCTGTACTTCTGCCTCTCCTCACTCCTTATCACCCGGTCTGTCGCGATCATTGCAACGGCTGCATTGATCCTGGCCTACGTCTTTTTCCTGCTTTTCAATGGTCGCTTCTTCACGCTGCTCATCAGGTTTTCTGAGCTGATCCTCAAACGCAAAATCATCTCCTACCAGATCGGCCGATCAGAAATGGCGAGACTCCAGGTCTTGAGCCTGATCTCCACCCTCGCCTTTGGCCTTTCCGCGGTGCTCTGCTCGTGGGGAATCGGGTTCCGTACGAGCCCGCAAGTTGCCTGGTCCGTGTGTGCAGGATTTCTCTTCTCCGACACGGTCGGCTTCCTTGCCTTTTTCGTGCCCGGGGGAATCGGGGTCCGCGAGGGTCTTTTCTATCTCGTTCTCAGTGAGTACGGCGCCGGGGCTCTCGCCCTGATCCTGCCCATCGCAATGCGTCTGATGTCGATGCTGGTCGATGCTCTTCTCGGGTTGCTCGGATTGGTCTACCTCAGGAAGTACATGAACGAGGGCGCGAATTGAAACTCATCATCCAGATTCCCTGCTACAACGAGGCCGCGACCCTCTCCACGGCCCTGGCGGAGCTTCCCCGCAAGGTGCGCGGATTCGACAAAGTAGAGTGGCTTATCGTGAACGACGGAAGCACCGACGCCACCATGGAGGTGGCGCGCAAATGCCGCGTGGACCATATCGTCAGCTTCAAGCGCAACCAGGGGCTCGCACGGGCCTACATGGCGGGACTCAGGGCATCCCTGGAGCTCGGGGCGGACGTCATCGTGAACACCGATGCGGACAACCAGTACCGCGCGGAGGACATTCCCGCGCTCGCGGCGCCGATACTCGCGGGCAAGGCTGATATCGTGATTGGCGTACGGCCCATCAAGACCATCCAGCATTTTTCCCTGCTGAAGAAGGTCCTCCAGTGGCTGGGAAGCGCGGTTGTCCGCGGAGTGAGCGGGACGTCGGTCGAAGACGCGCCCTCGGGTTTCCGCGCGGTGAGCCGCGAGGCGGCAATGCGCCTGCATGTGTTCAACGACTACACCTATACGCTGGAGACGATCATCCAGGCGGGGCGCAAGAACATGGTCGTTGCATCCGTGCCCGTGCGGGTAAATCAGGACATCCGCCCGTCGCGCCTGGTGAAGAGCATTCCCCGCTACATCAGGAAGTCCGTTTTTACCATGCTTCGTATTTTCGTTGTCTACCGGCCCTTCCGCTTCTTTATCGCCATCGGCGGATCAGTCTTCGCGGTCGGAGTTCTCCTGGGCCTGCGCTTCCTCGTCCTCCTGCTGATCGGCGGCGGGGGAGGGCATGTCCAGTCGCTGATTCTCGCCTCCATATTGTTGGGCATTGGATTCCAGACGATGCTCACTGCGTTCCTCGCCGATCTGCTGGCCGTGAACCGCACTCTCCTGGAGGAGATCGAGTACAATACTTTGAGCGTCAAGGCTTCCGTGCGAAGACGACCGAGAAATAAGAAGAGCCCCTGAGGAGTTGCATCCCCCTGACAGTGTTGCCCGAGAAGGTCAGGTTTCCGCGGACGCGGTTTTCAAGGCCATGCAGCCACACCGCGATGGGAAAATTGTCGATCTCGCAGTCCTGCACGCGGACGGACACGGGCGCCGCCTCCTGCCCGAGCTTGGAAAGCACGAGCAGGAGCCCGACACCCCCGTTGCGCTCGATCCGGCAGCCTCGAACGACGCAGTCCGTGAAGCCGGGGTCGCCTGAATTGGGCTCGAAGTCGATGCCCGACATCGGATGTGCACCCGAAGTGCCGGCAATCAGGCAGTTTTCGATCACGAGGCGACGGGCGGAGATGACGCTCACTCCCTGCCGGAGACTGTCGTGGATCTCCAGATCCTGGAGGGTGAGATCCTCGCAGGGCTGGCGCGCTTCATGGGTGCGCAGGGTGCCCACGTAGATCCCATCCCCTCCGGAGCTTTCGATGCGGAGCCCGGCAATGCGGGCCCGCGCCACGCCGCGCAAAGAGATCGCGTGCCGCCACTCCGCTTTCTCGTACGGAGCTTTCTGGTAATCTCTTTTCCTCATTCGGAGCGTGGCGCCATAGCCGAGAATCGAGAAGTCGGCGACCCCGTCCGCCTCGATGAGAGAATCTCCTCCTCCGCGGAAGGCCCCCTCGGCGGCAACAATCTCAACTCCGGGCTCAAGCAGGAGCTCTACCCCGCCGGACCGGAAATGGAGTGTACGGGTTATTATCCAGGGCGTCGGCATCTTGGGCACGAGCACGACCTGGACCCCGGAATCGAGCGCGGCCTGGAGGGAACCAGCCGAGTCCCTGTCATTGAATCCCCACCATGCGGCGCTCACTGCCGCTTCTCCGGGGACCCGCCTGTTCCAGCCGGCTGGCGGTTGGATGCTCGAGCCGCCTCTTGAATCCCATTGGGAAATGATCGATTCTATGCGGGAGCGGTACGCGGCCGCGTTGAAGTCCGCCGAGGCAGGAATGCGAGGTGAGGAGCCTCCCGCGCACGCCTCCAGGGCGAGCCCAATGGCAATCAGGGCTGCGAATCTCGCCAGGATCGTCAATCTTGACATGTCAACTCTGTTCAACAATATCACTTCATTGTCCGATCCATAAAGCACATGGAAAATCGGTGCAGCCGGGAAACGCCCAATGAGATCTTCTCGTAAGCCGCGGCAGCTTTTCATCCTGATTGTCGATATCGGGATATTCTTTCTCTCCCTTTACCTCGCGCTGCTCGTTCGTTATGTCTCCCCGCCATCCTTCGGGCAGTGGCTGATCCTGGCCCGGAGCTTCCTGGTTTCCTGGGTCCTCTGGATTGTCGCGTTCTACACCGCCGATCTCTACAACATTGACACCTCGTTCGACGAGCTTCGCTTTGCGGGAAGGCTTTTCGGCGCTGTCGCGGTAGGTGGCCTTTTATCGGCTCTCATTTTCTACCTCGATATCTCGGCAAAAAGCCCCAAGACAATCCTCGCGCTGTACACGGGATTCCTTTACATCCTGCTCTGGACCTGGCGGTTCGGCTACGGGCGGATCTCTCGCCTCTACCTTCCCCGCCGGGCCACCGCATTCGTCGGTGTGGACGCCACGGTCATGGAGATCGTCATGGCGATCGAGTCACACGATCACCTTGGCTACGAAGCCGTGGCATTCCTGGATGAGGAGGGCAAGGTGCCCGCGGCATTTCGCCGTCGGGCGTGCCGGACCAGGGCGGAGTTCGTGCGCATGGTGAAGGAGCGAGGGGTCTCACTCGTTGTCGTGGCTGACGAGAGGCGGCTCAGCGAGAGAACTCGGCGCGCTCTCCTGGATCTCATCGAAAGGCCGGTGCGTTTCATACGCCTCCCCGAGTTCTACGAGCTGTACCTCCGCAAGATTCCCGTCGGAACGATCAACGACCTCTGGTTTCTGGAGAATATCGACCTTGGAGCAAAATTGAGGTACGGGGTCATCAAGCGGGGCTTCGATATTCTGGTGTCCCTCGTCCTCTTCGCGGTCTGCCTCGCACCATGGATCCTCATTGCTCTGGCAATCAGGCTCTCGGGTCCCGGGCCGGTCCTCTTCCGTCAGGAAAGGCTGGGGCGGGGGGGGAAGGCGTTCCGCATGCTCAAGTTCCGCACGATGAGGACCCAAAAGAACAACTTCGCTCCGACCGCAAGGAATGATCCTCGGATCACTTCCATCGGACGTTTCCTTCGGAAACTCCGTCTCGACGAGGTTCCGCAATTGATCAACATTTTCTTCGGGGAGATGAGCTTCGTCGGTCCCCGGCCCGAACGTCCCGAGCTGGCCGTCACGCTCGAGCGGTCCATTCCGTATTATAGGCAGCGGCTTCTCGTCAAGCCCGGGATCACGGGGTGGGACCAGGTTTCGGGAGAGTACCATTCGCCCTCGATCGAGGACACGTACAAGAAACTGCAGTTCGACCTCTATTACGTCAAGAACATGTCCATACTTCTGGACATCTCGGTTTTCTTCAAGACGATCATGACCATGCTCCGCCGCAAGGGCCTGTAAGCGTGCGCCTTTTCCCCTTGAAATGGCCCCTGTGTCACGCTATTTTGGTGAACACAATGAGTCGGGACGATTAGCCGGGATGCTTCTCTTTCGCATCGCATTTCGCAGCCTGAGCCGCCGTGGGCGCAAGACGATTGTCGTCGCGGTTCTCATTGCGGTTGGAGTTGCCGCTCTCTTCGTGGGCAACGCGGTGCTCGAAAGCTCCATCGGCGGGGTCCAGACCACCTTCTCGGAGAATTTCACCGCGGATCTTTCCATCAGCACGCCAAGGGAGCAGTCCTTCAGCCTTTTCGGTCCCGATATCCCCGTGGTCGGAGACTATGAAGCCGAACCGCTCATCGTGAATGCGGCCGAGGTCGGCGCCCGTGCGTCCCGCGTGCCGGGCGTAGCGGCCACTGCGTACGTCCTTTCTTCTCTCCTTTTCCTGGAGGCGGGCGGCGCCAGAAGCGGCGGCCTGGGGCTGGGCGTGATCGGGGATGAATATTTCAACCTGTTCCGCGTTCCCCTTTTCATCCGCGGCGCGCTTCCTGCGCCCGGCAGCTCCGGGTGGGCCGTGCTCAGCGAGGATTGGGCGGCGGAGATCGAGGCTGATCTCGGGCATCCCCTCGTCCCCGGGGACAAGCTGCAGCTCTCTCTTTTCCGCGACCAGACCTTTGCCATCCGGGAAGTGACTCTCGTCGGGATCATTCGTTATCGGCCGGGAAGCGAAGCCCTCCGGCACGTCGTCATCGCGGACGGCCGGATTCTTCGCGCGCTGTGCGGGTACCTGCAGACCGACGCGCCTTCTGCCGGAGCCGCCGGCGTGATGGCGGGCTCCGGGGGGACCGGTGACCTGGATTCTCTATTCACGGCCGGCGCAAGTGCGCCCGCCAGGGAGTCATCGGCACCCATCACCATGCAGGAGTTGAAGGACCTCCTCAACGAGGCGCACCGCGCAGGCGCTTCGGCCCGTGAAGCGCCGCTCGGCCACGACGGCGCCTGGCATTTCATCCTGCTCAGGGCGCAACCGGGGGCCAGCAAGGCCCGGGTCGCGGCGGATCTCCGCCGGGCGCTAACCGGCGCGGATATGGCCATCCAGGTGCGCGATTGGAGAGGAACCGCCGGAGGAGCAGCGACGTACGTTTTCCTCATGCAGATCGTCCTGTACATTGGCATCTTCATGCTCTGGGGAATCGTTCTCATTCTCACGATGAACTCCATCGTGATGTCCGTTTTCGAGCGGACGTCGGAAATCGGCACAATGCGCGCCATCGGCGCCCGTACGGGATTCGTGCAGAATCTGTTCATCATCGAGACGTGCGCGCTCACCCTGATTTCCGGCGTTGCCGGCGTCCTGGTCGGGTGTGGAACCATTCTGTTCCTGGATCACGTCCCCGTTCATTTCAGGAATCAGATTCTTATCCTTCTTTTCGGGGGGACCTCCCTGCACCCCGCAATTTCCGGATGGAACATCGGGCTGTCAGTTGCCGCGTCCCTTGTCCTGGGAATGATCGCCTGGGTATACCCGGTGCGCCTGGCGCTGCGCATCCAGCCTGTCCGCGCTATTCACGCAAGCTGAGATGAGAACGACGGTGCAGATGGCCTTTCGGAATTTCACCCGGAATAGCAGGCGTTTTCTCCTGCTGGGCCTCGCCGTGTGCGCGGGCTTCTTCTTCGTCTGCACCATCCAGAGCCTGGTCGCGGGGCTCTCGTACCAGGTCAACGTCCGCGGAGCCCGCTACTACGGCGGCCACGTGATTATCAGCATCGGCAAGGAACCTCGTGACATCGCCACAATGGCGGCGGCGGACCGCTTCATCCTTGAAGCGATCTCGCGCTCGGGTGTCAGCCCTGCGGCTTTCTCTCATCGGACTCACCTTGGCAGCTCGGGAGTCGTGTTCTTCAACGGGGAATCCCTTTCCATGCGGAGAGTGATCGGGCTGGATTGGGCGTCCGAGGCGCGGATGATCGAACGTCTGCAGTTCATAGCGGGGAACCCCGGCGACATGAGTGACCAGCGGGGAGTCCTGATTTCCGAGGTCACCGCCCGCCGCCTCGGCGCCCGGGTCGGAGACCAGATCACCCTCCAGGTTAATCGTGATGCCGGGGCAATCAACACCGTGCCGCTCTGGGTCAAGGCGATTTTCCGTGAAGCGAGCATTTTCGGTTTCTATACGCTGTACATGGATCGAGGGGTGCTGGACAAGGCTCTCGGCTTCGATTCGGGCTACAGCGCCAGCATCGGGATATACCTGGACGACTACCGCGCCGCGGAAAGAGTGGCGGCCCAGATAGGCCATGCGTTGAACGGCAAGTTCACCGCCGATCCGGTCATCGGCTTCATGGCCCAGATCAGGACGCTGCTCAAGGCGCTCTCCATTGTCAGCTACGGCATCCTGGCGCTCCTTTCCGTCGTCATCGCGGTGGGTATCTTCAATCTCTATCGTGTGATAATCTACGAGCGTACCAGGGAAATTGGAACGATGCGCGCCATCGGGATTCAGAGGCCCCAGGTGCGCAACCTCATCCTCTGTGAAGCTGTCTTCCTGGCGCTGTGCGGAATCGCGGCCGGCCTTCTCCTGAGCTTTGTGGGATTGACGGCTGTTGCCCGAATCCCGCTGGCAGGCGCCGCGGGATTGGATATTTTTCTCGACCGGGGACACCTGAGTTGGGTGATGAATCCTGATATAATATGTGCAGATGCCCTGCTCATCACTTTGGTCACGCTGGCAGGCGCATTGAGCCCCGCACGAGCGGCACAGAATATCGAGCCGGTGGCAGCCCTGCGGGCCGAATGATGAGGAGTTGTATGCGGTTTTCGTCTCGGGTAAGGGCGTGGGGGCTGTTCATATTCTTGTGTGCCGCGGCATCGTGCTTTCCGCCGGCCGCCGGGGCCCAGGCTGGCGGCGGGGCGCCGGATTTCATCAAGATCCTGAAGCAGGCCGACGCTCTTGTCACCTTCGATGATTCCGACTTCTCCGCACTGTACACTTTTGTGCAGGAGACTCCCGGGCAGGGCCAGAGCTCGAAGCAGGCCATGGTCTTCAGGCGGGATAAGAACAACACGTATCTCATCGTGATCGTGAAACCGGATGAGGACAAGGGGAAGGGGTACCTCAAATCCGGGAACAATCTCTGGTTCTATGATCCCGTATCGAGACGATTCACCTTCACAAGCGCGAAGGACCGTTTCCAGAACATGAACGCCCGCAACTCCGACTTCACCCGCTCCAATCTTGCGGGCGATTACCGGGTTGTGGCATCCGTGCGCCAGAAGCTGGGACGGTTCGACTGCTGGGTCCTCGACCTTGAGGCGAGGACCGAGGATGTCGGATTCCCGAAGATGAAGATCTGGGTCAGCGACGACGGGCTTGTTCGCAAGACGGAAGACTACAGCTTCTCTGGCCAGCACCTGCGAACCACGGCATTCCCCGTCTATCAGCAGGTGGGCAGCCGCTACGTTCCAGAGACGGTTGTCATTCTTGACGAGCTGCGCGGGACGACAATCAACGGCACGTTCGTGAAGGAGAGAACCACCTACACCATCGCGCGGCCGTCTCTCCAGCGCCTGCCTGATGCCACGTTCACGAAAGCCTGGCTGGAGAACCTGAGTGAATAGATGCGCGGGTCCGCGGCGTCCAGGCCGGGGTCTGTCCCGTTCCATCGCGGTCGCGGCATTCCTCTGCCTGGCCAGCATCGCGCTGCCGGCACAGTCGCCGCCGCCTTCCGGAGGCGATGACCTGAACGGACTCTTCACTGACAATGGCACGCCCGCGACCGGAAGCACGCCCGCTGCTCAACCCGCCCCGGGCCAGAACGCCCCTTCCGGCTCCACGGTGCGCTCGGATGATCCTACCCAGGATCAGAAAATCCACTATTTCGCCAACCTGGACATCTATGGGCTTTTCGGTCTCGGGTGGGCGAACCTGCCCAATACAGGCAATCTTGAAAGCGGCCTGGGGCACGAGGCCAGCGGCTCGTTGACCGCGAGCCTTGGAGTCGACTTGCGGCCGGCGCCGCAGCTGCGACTCCAGGGTGTTTTCAGTTACGGCTTTCCGAAGACAGGCACGCAGCTTTCAGAAATGATTGTGGACTACTCGGTCCGCGAAAGCGTCTTCTTCCGCCTGGGAATTTTCAACTACACATGGGGAAACTCGCAGTTTTTCCAGTTCAGCAACCTGCCCGCACGCGGCCGGTCGGATTGGGGGATCAGCAATGAGCCCCTCTGGCAGCAGACAAACATCCTCACAAGCACCGCCAACTTGAATCTTCCTGTCACAGCGAAAATGAGCATCCCCTTCGGGCTGAACAGCCTCACGTTTCTCGCGCGGTTCGACATGCAGAACTACGGCTTCCCGGACGCCACTACGCCGGATCCGCAGGATGCCGGCTACGGTATCCAGTATGACATGGTCACGGGGCCGATCGAATGGACGCTCGCCGGGTTCTGGCAGCACCTCCTCACGCCCCGTACTTCACTGTCCCTGAAAACGCATTTCCTGGGTTTTGACTTCTCCGCCGAGACGACCATGGCGTTCCCGGTCCGCCTCACCCTGAGCGGCGGCCTGCCCCAGAACCCTCCCCCGACAGCGGGCGGAATTTATGTGGGCGGCATGATGCAGCGAATCTATCCTACCGTGGTGCTCGGGCTCTCCCGCGAGTGGACGGACGCCCGCATCAAACTCTATATGGAATATGCCTACAACGGAGAGCGGGATCAGGGCACCTCGTGGCTTGCCGATGAATCGGGACCAGGCGGCCACAACTCCGCGGTGGTCCTGCGTTTCGGCAATATGGCCTCTTCCGGCATCTCGTTGAACCTTCTGTGGCAGCAGAACTGGTCAGATGGCTCGGGTCTGGTGTCGCCGCTTTTCGAAATATCCCCTGTTCCACTCACGACCATCCAGCTCGGGCCCGTGTTTCTCTACGGTCCGAATGGCGGTGAAGTTTTTTCCAATCGCCTCGTACCGGGGAACAAGCAATTGGAGTTGCTTCTCCTCGTAAAGGTAAGCGACACCTTCCGTCAATAGAGATCGTTTCTCCCACCTCCCTACCTCCTCGGCCTTGACAATTCCGCAATAGGATTGCACTATTCCTGCATGTGGATTGAGCGTGACGCGCAGGGAACACTGTCACGCCTTGCGCGCCAGTTCAAGGTCGTGCTCGTCACGGGCCTTCGCCAGAGCGGAAAGACCTCTCTTATCACTCGCCTGTACCCGAACGCGCGTTTCGTTACCCTGGACGATCCCGCTGAGGCGGCGCAGGCACAGGTGAATCCGGAGCAGTTTCTCGCGCGGCTGGGCACTCCTGCGATCATCGACGAAGTGCAGTATGCCCCGTTGCTGTTCAGGTTCATGAAGATGGCAGTCGATCGTTCAGGCCGCAAGGGTCAGTATCTCCTGGCCGGATCTCAGAGTTTTTCCCTCATGCAAGAGGTCTCGGAAAGCCTTGCGGGCAGGGCGGGAATCCTGGATCTGGCAACCCTTTCCGCGGACGAGGTCCAGGCTGCCGATGCACACATGGAGCCGGGCCGTTACGTGGTGACGGGGGGCTTCCCCGCGTTGCACGCGGGCGGCGCTGAGAGACCCGACACCTGGTTTCCGTCGTACGTAGCGACGTACCTGGAGCGGGACATTCGCAACGTTCTCAACGTCACCAGTCTGAGGGACTACGCGCGGTTTCTGCGCGTCGCGGCCGCTCGAACCGCAACCACTGTTTCCTACGCGGACATGGCTCGGGACATTGGTGTCTCGCCGAATACGGTGAAGGCGTGGTTGTCGGTGTTGCAGGCGTCAGGGCTTGTCTATCTGCTGGAACCGTACTTCCGCAGCGTCGGAAAAAGACTGGTGAAGTCACCCAAGCTCTATCTGATGGACACGGGGTTGACCTGCCATCTCGTGGGGATCAGGACTACGGAGGAGTGGGAAAGGTCTCCCCTTGCGGGCAACATCTGGGAAACGTATGCGTTTGGCCAGGTGTTCCGTGCCCAGGCGCGTGCGGGTGACGTGCGGCCGTCGATCTGGTACTGGCGAACGGCAGACGGGAGAGAGGTTGATTTCATCGTCGAGCGGGGCGGGAGATTCGAGCTGTACGAGGCGAAGATGGCGGAGAAGGTGACGGAATCGGACCTCAGGGGCGCCCGTTCGTTTGCGCAAGACTACGGCTCCGCGAACGTGATCAGCACGACGGTGATTTGCCGCGCGCGAAAGGGCTACCCCCTGGGAAAGGGCTTTGCAGCCTCGAACGGCACAGGCCTGATGTCCGGGCCTTCCTGAACCGCCGCGCACCATGCATACTTGTCCCACGGGAGGCGCTTATGCAGGCAACGCAATCAAAGTACGGCACGACTTCTGACGGCAGGGCCGTCACCTTGTTCAGCCTGGAAAACTCGCACGGCGTGCGCGTCACCGTGATGGACCTGGGTGCAACGGTGACCTCCGTCNNTGATTCCTGATCGCTCGGGGAAAACCGCGAACGTCTCCCTTGGCTTCGATTCCCTGGCAGGCTGGGAGATGAACTCCACTTTCTTCGGCTGCATCGTGGGGCGGGTTGCCAACCGGATCCGCGGGGGCCGTTTCGATCTTGACGGAAAGCAGTACACCCTTGCGCGCAACGTCGGGGAAAACCACCTGCATGGCGGCCTGAAGGGATTCGACAAGTTTGTGTGGGCGGCGAAGCTTTTCAGGAAGGGCGACACCGCGGGAATTCGGTTCCAGCACACAAGCCGGGATGGCGATGAGGGCTACCCCGGCACTCTCAAGGCCACGGCCGAGTACGCGCTCAACGAGAACAACGAGCTTTCATTCGAGTACTGGGCGACTTCGGACAAGCCAACACCGGTGAACCTCACGAACCACGCATACTGGAATCTCGCGGGCGCTGGCTCCGGCACGATAGAGGCCCATGAAGCCAGGTTCAATTGCCCATTCTACCTTCCCGTGGACAAGGATCTCATGCCCACCGGCGAGATCCTGAAGACCGCGGGGAATCCGTTCGATTTCTCCAGCTACAAGGCGATCGGCCATGATATCGGAGCGGTGCCCGGCGGATACGACCACTGCCTGGTCGTCGGAAAACGCGGCGGAGATCTCGACCTCATTGGCACGGTGCGAGACCCTTCCAGCGGCCGTACGATGGAAGTCCACACCACGATGCCCGGCGTGCAGCTTTACACGGGCAATTTTCTCGACGGCTCATTCTTTCCCAGGCACGGCGGATTCTGCCTGGAGACGCAGTGGTTCCCTGATAGCGTAAACATCGGCCACTTCCCGTCCTCGATCCTGCGGCCGGGCAGCATGTACCACCACCGAACCGTGCACAGGTTCTCATAGGAACGGCTGGCGGGAACCCACCAGACATAGTCAATCTGGTACTTGAACACGTACACAAGATGTACTATATTCGCCTTGAGGTGGCCCTATGAAGGTTGCACAGATAAGCGAATACCGGAAACGACTGGCGGAATTCCATCGAAGTGTCATAGAGAACCACGATCCGC
>PMZS01000286.1 GCA_003170115.1 Spirochaetaceae bacterium | reverse complement strand
TCCGGCCCAGCCTCGAGACATATTATGCGCAGGCGGGTACGGGCACCGAAGGGAAATCCGATTCTTCATGCGCGAGCCATTCGATCGGGGCCATGGTGTGCACATGCAATAAAGTCTGCACCTGCAATCCCCAGTGTTCTTGTCAGGGGCATGTCGCCTGTTCCTGCGAAAGCTACACTTCCTCTTCTTCTGACGGAGGAGGCACCTTCTGCAGCTGCAATCAAGTGTGCACGTGCGTGCCGGTCTACTGACGGTCCAACGAATGCGGCTCGGGGGGGAGTAACGATGAAAAAATCGGGTAGGCCCGGGGGGTGTCTGGTTGCCATTGTGATCGTCATCGTAATTGTCGTCACGATCATTGCCCGTGCTCCAAAGTCGAACTCCACCCTTTCATCTCCTGCGCCTTCTGCGGAAACCGAGCCCCAGGATCCGAACCAGAAAGTCGCCTATGGGCTCGAAGGACAGGATCCGTGCGCGTTCAAGGACGCCGAAGAGCTTTTCAACCTCGGAAATGCGGCAAAAATCTCCGATTCCGACGCACACAAGATGGTGGACGATTTCGTTTCACAAATAAAAGGCGGGAAAATGCCTGAGGATCCCTCCTGCCGCTCGCTCTGTATCGAGCTGGAGAAAGCTCCCGGGCTTTCGGGAGTCCGCCAACGGCTTCTGGAAGCGCTTCATTCTGCCGCCGAACGAATCGGCAAACCTCTCTGGGAGATGCCGGGTGACGCGCAGAATGCGTTCACCAATGCGAACGGGTTGTACCAGAAGAGACGCTTCGATCAGAGCGTCCAGGCATATCGCGCTCTGCTCGCGAAGTACCCCAGCCAATTGGATGCCCGGAATAATCTGGGCCTCGGCGAGATGCACGCCGGCCACAATCTCGCCGCCCTGATCCAGTTCGATACGATCCTTCTGGTCGCGCCGAGCTACGATGGCGCAAAGCTGAACGCCTCCGTCGCCCTGACACGACTGGGGCTCGCCGACCAGGCGCGCTCGATGGCCGAAGAGGTGGCGAAGCAGAATCCGCAATCCGCGATGGGGCATTACAATCTGGGTTGGCAGCAGAACTCCCGGGGCGAGTTCGACGCCGCGGCTTCAAGCTTCCGCAATGCCCTGCGTCTCTATCCCGAGTATTCGAAAGCCGGCCTGGCAAACGCGCTCAATTCCTTTGAAAACCTGAAAAAACCGCTGCCTGAAGAATTGGGCAGCTTGGCCGAAGCGGAGCGCGCGAATCTGCAGGGAACGGACGTTTCGATCATCACAGTCAATGCCCCCTCTGATGCAAGCCTCATCGACAGGGTGAAAGCCTATTTTACGGTCGACAGACGTCTTCTTTCGGAAAAGAAGGGCGCTCAGCTCGCCGTCTATCGGGTTCAAGACGGCGTGAAGAGCCGCATCTGGCTGAATGAAAGCGATTCCGCCGCGGCCGAGGTGGCGGCATATAATCCCGATGCAAAGGTGGGCCTGTTCGACCGCGCGATCCCCTTTCCCGGCACCCCGGCCTTCTGGTGGCCTTTGCTCGCCGTCACGCTTCTCATCCATATTCTGTTCACCAGGCGCGCGTTCAAAAACCGCGAGCGGGGCGCGGGTACTTGGGGCGTCCTCTCAACCCTGCTGCTGGCCGTCTGCGCGGGTGTGTTCTACCCGTTCGCTTTCCCGACAGTGGTCGCATTGGGATGGGCGCTGATCGCCGCCAGCGTCGTCAACGCAACCGTGCTGCACGCGCGGGGCAAAATCTGACCGTTTCATGCGGGCCGTCCTTGTCAGGCCGATATACCGGACCAGCCGTTTTGACCCGGAGACCCAGGAGCCTCTAGGACTGGAGACCCTGGCCGGTTACCTGCGCTCGTACGGTCACCGCGTCCTCTTGTTGGATCCCATGCTCGACGGGTTGTCTGAAGACCTGGTTGCCCGAAGGACCGCCGGTTTCGAACCCGATCTGGTGGGGTTTTCCGCCATGAGCGCCGGAGATTACCAGTCTATCAAATCCATTCTGATGAAGCTCCGCGCGATTTCCCCGTCAGCGCAGCGACGGATCGCCGTGGGCGGAAACTCCGTTTCCACGGAGCCGGAGCTTCTCGTCAAAAACCTGCCGCCGGGGACCGTCGGTATCCGATTCGAAGGGGAGCGCCCGATCGCGGAGCTGCTGACCGCCCTGGAAAAGGGGCGGGATGTCGAGACCGTCTCTTCCACGGTCATCGTGGACGATGAAGGCAATACGACGATCAATCCGCCTGCGCCTGTCATCGAGGAATTGGATGTTCTGCCTTTTGCCGCTCGCGATCTCGCTTCGCTTCTCGCGCAGAGGAGACTCCCCCTCAATATCCAGGGCTCCCGGGGATGCTGCGGATCGTGCTCGTACTGCTGCGCTCCCGGCTTTCCCCGCTCCCGCGCCGGAAGCTGGAGGGGGAGGTCTCCTGAATCCCTTGTCGAGGAAATGGACGCGGCGGTCCGGGATTGCGGGGTGCGGCATTTCAATTTCGTTGACGATGATTTCCTGGGACCGGAACGTCCGGCCCTTCGACGAGTCCATGACTTTGCGGAGGCCCTGCATGCCCGCCGGCTCACGATCGCCTTCAGCATTCAAGCAAGGCCCGCGTCGCTGTGCCTTGAGACGGTCAAGGCCCTCGCCGACGCGGGGGTGTGCCATGTTTTTCTTGGGATCGAGAATGATGACCCTCGATTCCTGAGGGAATGGGGCAGGCCGCTCGATCACCGTGCCGCCTGGCGTGGCGTGGAGATTCTCCGTGAACACGGAGTGGAAACGCAGATCGGCTGCATTCTGTTCCATCCCCAGGCGACATTCGAGGGAGTCCGGCGGTTCGCGGTTCGGCTTCGGCGGATGCGTCTTCTCAATTATCGCACCGCCACGAGCAGGCTGCATGTATTGCCGGGGTCCCGGATGCACGAAGAAGCTGCCCACGATCGTCGGACCCTCGAAGTGAATATGGGCGCGTTCGTTCCGCCGATTGGTGATCAGCGCCTGGAGAAGCTGCATCGAACCCTGGAGTCCATCCTTTTACCCATGCGCCCGTCATGGGTGCAGGCCGCATGTCGACTGCCCGATTGGATCGCCTCCCGACGGCTTGCCTCGAACCGTGAAGCGGTCGAGGCGCAAAAAGCGCTCGACGGATTGAGGGAGGTGCTGGAGGAGCTCGACTCGGTAGTCGGTTCCGTTTTTTTCGAACTGCTCGACAATTTCCGGCTCGACAAACAAACCGCCCAGCGGACGGCCGAATTGCGGGTGACCGCATTTCGAGCCGGCGAAAGAGCGGCCCGTCGGCTTTCTGAATTGAATGCGGTCGAGTCTTACGATGCACTGCGCGAAGCGATTCTCAGGGACGGCGGCCCATGAAGCGAATCGCGGTCCGGGACCTGTGCGTCGTGGCCACCGCCATCAGCCCTGCCGCAATCCATCGACCCTTTTTGTGCGCTGCTGAGTAGTTGTACGGTAACCGTCAAATCAAGCCACCTTGTCGTGAATCCTGATTTATGAAATCCTGAGCCCAGGATTCGACAGCCGAGTTCCTGTCTCTGAGGAATGACATCCAACAGCAGTGCAGCAGGAGCTTAAGAATTGGGAAAGATTTCTAGATGAGGCAATGCGGTCAGTTCACTTCGCGTGTATGTTGAGATATCATGCAGGTGAGGAATAACCCGATGGCAAGCCCTCGATTCGCATTGTCATTCCAGACGACTCTGCCCGATGACTTCCCGAAGGACGCCGCTTTTCGACTACTCCTTGGCGCTCTGCGCGATCTCGGGTTCTGGGGCGTCGAGCTCAATATCGGCGATCCACGCGACTGCAGGCCCCAGGACATCAGGAGCTTCCTGGCCGGGTTCGGCCTCGAGCTGTCGATGCTCGCGACCGGGTTGACTGCCAAACGCTTCGGGCTGTCCCTCTCCGATCCTGAGGAAGATGCGCGGCAGAAATCAGTAGACAGGTGCCGGGAGATGATCGACTGGGCTGCCGCTGTTCGGGCCGGCCTCATCATCGGGTTTCTCAAGGGTGGGGTCTCCCCGGACCCTGCTGGAGCGCGGACGCGCCTCAGGAAATCCCTCGAGCAGATCGTACCCTTCGCTTCCGAGCGCTCCACGCCGATTCTCGTGGAAGCGACGAACCGCTACGAATCATCGGTGGCCAACACGCTGGAGGAAACTGTCGCCCTCCTCGAGGGTCTCGACGCCGTCCACGCCTGTGTGCTTCCCGACACGTTCCACATGAATATCGAGGAAGCGGACATGTTCGAGAGCCTCACGCGCCACCGCGCCCGATTCATCTCTCTCCACCTCTCTGACAACAACCGTCGATTCCCGGGCTTCGGGTCCATCGACTTCCGTCGCGTCATCCAGCAGCTGAGAGACATCGGCTACACGGGACGGCTCGCCATCGAAGGGAACCCGGGAGGGGACGTGGTGAAGGACGTACGGCAGTCCATGCTGCGACTCGCGCCGCTGCTGGCCACCTGACGGCGCGCCCGCTCCGTCCTGATTTCAGGGAGCCGAGAGACAACCCTCGCATGAGTCGCACGCTCGCAATCTGACGTTGAGGAAAAAGGGCGTGCGTGAGACGACAATCGCTCCCGTGTTCGCGGCGATACGCTCGTTGCGATTTCAATAACTGCGGTAGGACCTGAGGCATGGATCGCGATGATGGGGACGACACGAGCCGGGGCCGAATGGCGCGCGGAAAAGCAAATCCTCGCAGCTCCTGTGCGACAGGCCCAAGCGGGCTGGATCCGGGACTCCAGTCAGAGGCAGCTCTCGACGAATCAAGACTATTCGGGCGGACCGAGCGGCTCGAGCCGCGAATATCAGAGTGATCAATCGTGCTGAATTGCCTGCACGGCCTTCGCTCGAGTTGCCCTCTCCCATGTCGAATCGTGAAATTGTCAACGAACTGCTAGCGGAAATCCTTCCAGGCATCCACAAAGTGCCGCAAGTTGCGCTTCGTTCGGTCTGACGTATCGTAGATGCCGTCCACCGGCGTCAGGATGAAGCCGTTATCGGGAGCCAGGATCTCAAGAGCTTCTTTGACCGTCTTGCGGATCTGATCCGGGGTGCTCGCTTCCACCATCGATCCGTTCACGCCGCCCCACAGGCACATGCGCCCCCGGGCCTTCGCCTTGACGGCTCGCAGGTCGTAGCCACCCTGAACCGGATCCAATCCGATCAGGACGTCTTCGCCGGCCTCCAGTATCATATCGAGCAACGGCATCGCGCCCGTCGTCAGGATGTAGCCGAACTTGACGCCCCAGGCGTGCGCCGTCGCCACTTCCTTCTTCAGGTGCGGCAGGAGGAGCTGGCGGTATAGCCCGGGCGACCAGAAGTCGCAGCCCTCGTACCACCCCCGCCGCACCCACAGGTCGATGCCCTCATCCAGCACGACCTGCATCCGAGCCAGATTCCAGTCGGCGATCATGTGGAGGAGCTCCGCCACAACGGCCGGCTGATCGGCGGTCAGAAAGACGAGCTCCTGCAGGCCGCAGAGCCAAGCCGCCATGTCCGCCAGCACTCCCCAGTAGTAGACGCACAGGAGGTCCCGCTCTCTGGCCAACTCCCGGTTGGCGCGCGAAGCAGCACGGAAGTGGGCGATGGCCTCCGCATCCGGGGGCATCAGGAGATACGCGATGGCCTTCAGGTCCGAGGCTGTGGTGACCAGGTTCTTGCGGGCTCGGGCGATGATGAAGTCGTCGACGAACAGGAGCCGATCGCCGTAGGGCCAATCCTCCGTCTGGTTGGCCGAGACATGCAGCGGACCTGCGGGTGTGAGGTATTCGCGCTGGAGGACGGGATACCGCGCCCCCGGGATGGACTCTCGCCGCTCGCGGATCAGCACGTCAGGGTGGCAGTGGACCGGCAGGCCGCGGAGGGTTACGTTGACCTTCCCGGGATAGTCGAGCTGATAGCCGCGCAGATCGCGAGGATCGCCGGGCCTGGTCACGGACCAGGAGGGCAGCACGACAAGCGGGTCCAGGCCCCAGTCGGCTTGGGCGGCGATCAGGTTCGGCTCGCCCGGGAACCACGTGTCCATGGCATGCAGCAACATGAGGCAGCATGGGGTGTGATCGACGGGCTGACAGGACAAGGCGCGAAGCAAGCGTTCACGAGACGACAGGCTCACCACTGGGCATCTCCTTCTGCGGAACGATCAATGGAAGAATGACGAGATCAGCGGGCGCCCGCGAGTATCCTTTCCAGGTCGACGACACTCACGTCCGTCTTGGCATAGTCGCCGTACACGCTGCCGTGACGGACCACCACCAGGCGATCCGCGATGTCGTGCACATGGATCATGTTATGCTCGATGAGGATGACGGAGACCCCCTTCGCCTTGACCTCCTCGATGATCGAGAAGACCTTCTGGGTCTGCTTGACCGAGAGAGCGGAAGTCGGCTCGTCGAGGATGAGGAGCTTGCCGCCGAAGTAGTACGTGCGGCCAATGGCGACTGCCTGTCGCTCACCTCCCGAAAGCGCGGAAACGGGAGTTGTCGGGTTGAGGTCCTTGATGCCGATATCGCGCAGGATCTGGGCCGTGCGCTCGTTCATCTGTTTCACGTCCAGAAAGCGAAGGGGTCCCACCCTGCGCGTGGGCTCCGCGTGAAGGAAGAAGTTCCGCGCGATGCTCAGCGTGTTGACGAGAGCCAGGTCCTGATAGACGGTCTGGATCCCCAGGGCTCGGGCATGCTCGGGAGATTCCAGGGCCGTCACATTGCCCTCCCAGAGGATTGAGCCCCCGGAAGGCTTGTAGAATCCGCAGATGATCTTGATCGCGGTCGACTTGCCCGCCCCGTTGTCTCCAACGAGCCCGACGACCTCGCCGGGACGCACGGCGAAGCTCACGTTCTCCAGGGCCACGACCGAACCGAAACGCTTGGCGAGGTTGCGGACCTCGAGGCGATTGCCGTTTGTCTCTTGTGCCATGGACGGTGCCTCCCTACTTCATTTGCGCGACGCGCCGAGAAATGGAGGTGTTGATGATGACCGCGATGATGACGATCGCCCCGACGAAAGTCTGGTACCAGAACGTCGGCGCCCCCGCCAGAATGAGCCCGCTGTTGATCATGGACATGAGGACGGCCCCGAGCATGGCGCCGAGCACGCTTCCCGCCCCTCCCGTCAGGAGGCAGCCCCCGATGACCGACGCCGCGATTGCCTGCAGCGCGAGGTTCTGGCCGTACAGGGGCGCCATGGATCCCTGCTGCCCAAGCGTGAACAGGGCCGAGACACCGGCGAGGAGGCCCATGAGCCCGAAGGCGAACATCTTGACGCGACCGGCGGGAACACCGACGGCGCGCGCGGCATCGGCGTTTCCGCCGACGGCGAAAATCCAGTTGCCCAGCCGCGTGCGGCCGAGCAGCACGATCGCGACGATCCCGATCCCCACCCACCAGAAGACGGAAGAATAGAACTGGTAGCCGATCGCGCCGCCGATGACCGCCATGAGGGGATCGTTCGGTCTGACCGCAACGAAATAGCCCTTGCTCAGGGCGAGGGTGAGCCCGAACCACACCAGCCACGTGCCGAGGGTCGTAATGAACGAAGGGATCCGTGTTCCAAGGGTGATCGCCCCGTTGGCAAGCCCGATGGTTGTCGAGATCAGGAGGCCGAAGATGACGGCCAGCCATGTCGGCAGCCCCGCCGACGTGCTCAGGAGTCCGATGGCGATGCCGCTGAAGGCATAGTTGGACCCGACGGAGATGTCGAACTCACCGGAGATGATGAGGATGGCCGCGCCGATGGAGGCCACGCCGAGTTGCGCGGAGGCGGTGAGGATGGCCCCGATGTTGCGCGCCGAGAGAAACGTCTTCGGAGCCATGATTACGAAGCCGATGATCACGATTACAAGCGCAAGCAGGACCATCAGCTCCGGCACGCGGACCACGCGGTGCATGAGACTTGGACGAATCATCGGCGTGTTCTCTGCAGCACCACGCTCTTCGACGCTGCTCATGAGAAACCTCCCCTTGTCATGATTGAAGCCCGGCGGCTGCCCGTGAAACGGGCAGCCATACCGGGAGACCAGATTTCAAGGAAACGTGAGGACGGATCAGCCCTGCCCGTTCTTCACGAGCTTGGCCCAGACATCGATGTTGTTCTTGTCCACCTTGCCGAGGCCGGTGTTGAAAACCCCCTGCGGATCGAAGTGATACTTGACGTTCATGTAGAGGAGATAGGCCGCGGTCGTGGCGATATAGTACGGCTGCTCGTTCGCGGTGAATGCCATCTCTCCGCTTTTAATCATGGTGATCGCTTCCGGAGTGATGTCCCACCCGACCAGCCCGATCTTTCCGACGTATCCGCCGCCTTCAAGCACCTTGGACGCGGGCAGATAGCTGAGCGGGCCCATTGTGAGGATTGCGCGGACGCTCGGATACTTGGCGATGTAGTTCTGGATCACTGCCTGTGACTGCGCGGGGTCGTCCCCGGGGGTCGCGAGCTGGTCCACGACGACGCCCTTCGGATCGAGGATGCTCTTGATCCCGTTGAAGCGGAGCGTCAGGGAGACGTTGCCTGCCTCATGGTTGACAACGACGACGCGGTCTCCTTTGGCCAGATTGAATGACGCTATGGCTCCCCGTCCGACCTCTTGCCCCGCCTGGAAGCTGTCCTCCCCCACGTAGGAGATGTAGGGGATTTTCGGGCTCGGATTGTCGGGATCGGGGACCGTGTCGAACGCGATCACGGGGATTCCCAGCTTTTTGGCGTCCAGAAGCGGGGCGGAGAATCCCTCTTCGTCATCGATGGTAATGCCTATGCCGTCCGGCTTGGCGGCGATGGCTGAATTGAGCTGCTTGATCAGCTCGTTCACGTCACCCTGCTTCTGCGGATACACATACACGATCTTGACGTTCAATGCTTTCGCGGCATCGTTGACGCCATTGATGAACGGTTGCCAGTATGAGTCGCCTGGGCCGCCGTGAGAGACGAAGTAGAAAGTGTACTCGGGCTTGGATGGAGCAGCCCCCTTCTCTCCCTGTCCTGTAGCGAAAATGAAAGCCGCTGACGCGAAGGAGAGAACCAGCACTGTCA